>NZ_DJHG01000054.1:0-3250 GCF_002432955.1 Mesotoga sp. UBA5825
CCCCCTGGGCTACTCACCGGTTGGGGGTAGGAAAAAGCCCGTCCTTTCGTCACTAAAAGTCACACTTATCTAAGGAAACAAGTTTATAATAGATATGTAACTATATTTTGAGTGCGATTATTATTAAATTAACATAGATAACATTTATGTAAAGCACACTTCTTTTCAGAAATCGTTTGATAACAGTGTATGCGAAGCTCAATGACTGCAGTTAGGATTTTTGGAATTATGGTAATCGTGGCGGCGCGCTTGGCAGTGATTCATTCCTTTGCTTTCAGCTTTGTTTTCTCGAGGATGAATCCGTTAACGGCTTGCCATTCTGTACACACCGGGGAGCGACAGGTGTCGCCGGAGGTTCTATGAGGCAATTTCCCGATCTTGTTAATTATATAGTGGACATGGTATTCGTTTCCGACATGGAAGCCAGTATAGTCTATGTAAACGATGCCGTTACAAACAATAACGGTTTCTCGAGAGAGGAGCTGCTCGGTAAGTCCTTGTCGACCATTGAAACAAAGATTACAGAAGCATCGTTCAGAGAATTCTGGTCGAAAGCCGCCGTCGGTACTTCTAGAACGATCAACGGCCAGCACTACTACAGAGACTGTGGTTCTGTTCCCGTCGAGATACATTCTGTCTTGATTGAAGACGGCGGCGAAAGACTGGTCGTAAGCACTGTGAGAGATATAACACAGCGAAAGCGAGATGAAAAGCTTCTTGAAGAGAAGAATCTTCAGCTTCAGGCTCTCGCTAATGCTCCAACCGAATCGCTGTTTCAGATAGATCCTTCAGGAAAGGTTATAACTGCCAATCAGACCCTCTCCAAGAGGCTTGGTACTGATCTGGAGACGCTGATCGGCAAGAATCTGTATGATTTCATCCCGCAAGAACTCGCCGAAGTAAGAAAGATCCATATCGAAGAGGTTCTGAAAACAGGAAACCAGAAGACAATGGAAGACCGTCGAGATGGAATTGTACTTAAAACAACCATATACCCGGTATTCGGAAGGAACGGGCAGGTCGAAAGTCTTGTTCTCTTTTCAGAAGATATAACTGCAAGAAAGAATGCTGAAGATAGATTGAAGGAAAGCGAGAGAAGAGCAAGTAAGAAACTCGAGGTGATTCTCGATCCCGAAGGCGAAATTGAGAATATGGAACTTGAGTATCTACTGGATGTCGAGACTATCCAGTCTATCATGAACGACTTCTACAAACTGACCAATATTGGAGTAGCGATCGTCGATACTCTCGGAAATGTCCTCGTCGAGACCGGTTGGCAGGAAATATGCACAAAGTATCACCGTGTGAATCCTGGGACTCTCAAGAACTGTCTTTACAGTGATATAGAGCTTTCGAAGGGCATAGAGCCGGGAGCGTTTAAGCTCTACAAATGTGCCAACAATATGTGGGATATGAGTACCCCAATAATCGTGGGCAATACCCATATGGGGAATCTATTTTTGGGACAGTTCTTCATGGAAGATGAGAGCGTGGATTACGATGTCTTCAGGAAACAGGCGAGAAGATACGGTTTTAACGAAAAAGAGTATATTGAGGCTCTGGACAAAGTGCCCAGGTGGAATCGCGATACAGTCATGACAGCAATGACCTTCTACTCAAAGTTTGCACAAAGGCTCTCGAGACTGAGTTTTTCGAATATGAAGCTAGCCAAGGCTCTCTCCGAAAGAGACGGATTTCTTCAAATGATCGAAGAAAAGGAGAGCAGGTTCAGAAGATATGTTGAGAATGCCCCGGACGGAATATTCGTCGCAGATGGAAGAGGCAATTATACAGATGTTAACGAAGCGTCCTGTCTAATCACCGGCTATTCAAGAGGAGAGCTGCTGAAAATGAACTTCAAACAGTTGGCGGCTCCCGAGAGTCTTCTGGAGGCCGAAAACCATTTCAGGAGGACTGTCGAAGCCGGCGTGGCAGAAGGCATTACTGCCTTCGTTAAGAAGACAGGCGAGAAGAGATACTGGAATGTCAGAGCCGTAAGGCTCGACGATTCGAGCTTCATCGGGTTCACCAGAGACGTAACCGATCTCGTCATAAGCCAGGAGGCCCTGAAGAAATCCGAAGAAGAGAAATCACTCATACTTAACACAACCAAGGAAATAATAGTCTATTACGACACCGATCTTAACATAATCTGGGCGAACAGAGCTATGGCAGAGCTTTTTGGAACAAGCATAGAAAAGCTTGTCGGCATGAGCTGTGTCGATGTTTGGCAGCGTGGCAAGAAGTCCGATAACTGCATCCTGAGAAAGGTTCTTGACACGGGCTCTCAGGAAGTTGGAGAAATAATTACCAAGTTCGCCACAGCATTGTACATAAGGGCTTATCCGGTTAGGGATGCAGACGGGAAGATTACCGGCGTTGTTGAAATCTGCGAAGACATAACAGAAAGAAATCGACTATCTAGCAGCCTAGAATCAGCTTTCGAAGCTCTTGTTCGTGCCGCTTCGGACATTGTTAGCGCCAAGGATCCTTACACGGCCGGCCATCAGAAAAATGTGAGCGATCTGGCCGTGGCGATAGGAAAGAAAATGGGTCTAGATCATGAGACTTGCAACTGTCTTAAGGTTGCCGGTCTACTTCACGATATAGGGAAGATCTCAGTTCCTACGGAAATTCTGTCTAAACCAGGAAAGCTGAGCGATATTGAGTTCAGACTAGTAAGGGAACATTCGAAGAATGGCTATAATATACTCAAGGATATAGATCTTCCCTGGCCCATTGCCGATATAGTGTTACAGCATCACGAAAGACTCGATGGATCTGGTTATCCAGGAAGTTTGAAAGACGATCAAATAAGGCTCGAATCAAAAATAATAGCCGTTGCCGATGTCGTTGAGGCTATAACCTCCCACAGACCCTACAGGGCGGCCCTGGGAATTGAATTCGCCCTTAATGAGATAAAGGAAAATTCAGGCAGACTGTACGATCCGTTAGTGGTAAAAGCCTGTGTAGAACTTATCGAAGAAGGCTATACTTTCGAAAATTCCTAGGGAGTCTTTTTCCGCGCCATTTGGGGTTTGCTTATGCTTCCAGCCTGTTTCTATACTATCTGCTCTTCTATTCTAGAAGTGAAAGAACAGCAAGAACAGCACTTCCACCCTATCTGTTCTATTTATCTCCAATATCCTTGCTAGGTAAATGTGTTGTTTGGGGCTCCTGTTCAGAGTCATTTCGGACCTGATTCCGGATCCAGGGGTCTTGAGCCTCCCGCTGAAAGCGGCATCATTTC
>NZ_DJHG01000052.1:0-150 GCF_002432955.1 Mesotoga sp. UBA5825
AAACGGATGCCACTTCGTATGGTACGCCCTCCTTAGGGAAAACCACGGTGACGGGATATCCCTGTTCCATGAACTGGAAGAAAGCAGGGGTGAACTGAATTCCAAGCGCAACCTGACCGGGGCCGACGGCCTTGGAGGGTCCAGTTCCGC
>NZ_DJHG01000052.1:199-4181 GCF_002432955.1 Mesotoga sp. UBA5825
TGGATGTTTGGAGCGAGATTTTTCAGATACTCGAAAGCCCCGTCTTCACCGTAAATCTTCACAAGACCAGTTATCAGACTGTATGCAGTTCCTGAAGACTGTGGATTTGGATATTGTATCATTCTCCTGTATGAAGAATCAAGGAGATCTTCCCATGTTTCCGGTACAGAAGCTTTGATCTGCTCAATAACTGAAGTGTTCACTCCAACGCCAAGAGGATTCATGTAAATCGGGTGATAATAGCCCTCAACATCATAGAATTCTGGAGATACACCGTACACGCTCAGTGTCTTATACGACTGCGTAAGTCCCCTTTCCTTTGCAATAATGTGATTTTCCAAAGGAGCCCCAAACCAAACATCTGCCTGTGGATTGTTTGATTCTGCTTCGATTCGTGCAAGCGCCGGCCCGGATGAAAGAAATACGAAATCTACCTTGACTCCGGTCTCCTCTACAAATGCGTTCAATATCTTCCTTGCATTTGCCTCATCCACACTGGAATAAACCACCAGGTTTGAAAAGGCCGCTGCTACTAACATCAGAAAGATCGTAAGGATAAGAACTCGCTTCATAAATCCACCTCCTATTAGTGTAGCTATATTCTATCATCATGAACTGCTAAGTAGAATGTTTCCAAACTAATTCCTACAGACCTTGATCACATCAAATCTACCAAATCATCTCTCACGAAATTGAGCATCGAGATCAAGCTTTGACAGTTCACCGATCATCTCAGTTTTTTCCAAAAATCAGCGAAAACAGTTATGAAAATATAGTTTCACTATGCTATTATTATGAAAAGATAGTTTCATAAAATAAGTGATTAACTAATTCCTTGCCGAAAGGTTGATAACAATGGTATCCGAAGAAATAGCGAAAATAAAAGATGGTTTATCGCCTGCTTACAAAAGGATAGCAACCTATATTCTCAAAGAATACTCGCAAGTGGGATTCATGTCCATTGAAGAACTCAGCTCTATGGCCTGCGCTAGCAAGGCATCTGTAGTCAGATTCTCTAGGCGTCTCGGTTTCTCGGGATTCAATGAACTGAAAAAGGCTATCCAGCGCGAACTTAGAAGAAGGCTATCTCCGTATGAAAAGATCGCAACGACAGAACTTGACATGGCTCCGGTGGAAAACCAGTTGAAATTGCTAAGACAGAATGAGATCAACAATCTCAAAAACACTCTGTCCGGGATCAGAGAAGAAGAGCTTCACAAATGGGTGGACACTATAAGGACAGCCAGGAACATCTATTTCGGGGGCTTTGGCGCTACAAGACACGTGGTTTCGTTGATGCGGTACACAATCTCCGTTCTCCAGCGGAAGCCGACCTGGTTGTTGTCGGGATCGGTCTCCGACTTTTCCTTCAAAATAAAGCTTATGGAAAGAAATGACGCTCTGATAGTTATGACCTTTCCTCCATACTCAAAAGAAGTGGAATACATGATCGACTTTGCACGTGAAAGAACCGCAAGAACTCTGCTCGTTACAGATTCCATTGACTGTCCGGTCTATTCAAAAGCCTATTCGTCGATTTTGTGCGAGAACAACTCACTTCTGTTTGGCAATTCCTTCGTCGGACCCGTTGCAGTAGCGGAAATGATAGGGAACTTCATCATTCTAAGCGAGAAGAAGACCGGCATGGAGGAGATGAGAAGGTTGTTTGAGGTAGAGGAGAGAGGTTACAAGGCAATAAGTACTGAAGGAAAGAGCAAGTAGTTTCATCGCTTGTTTGTGAAGGCTCTAATTTGTGAAAAGAAAAAAGGAATCGAAGAGGGAAATTGACTTAGCCCACCGCGGCATCTGAATTGCTTTTTAAAGAGGAGTGTTCTTGTTTTCATCAAGGAAGATTCTATTGCCTGAAACGAGGTGTTTGCATGAAGGCCATCATTGTACACGGCGGTACCGGAAGCTTTAGTAGCGTAATAGACGCCGATGAACACAGAAGAGGAGTCGAAGAGGCTGTCAAGCAAGGATTCTCAACTCTTCAGAAGATGAACAACGCAGAAGAAGCCGTTGTTACCGCCGTGTCCGTGATGGAAGAAGATCCCACCTTTAACTGTGGCAGGGGATCGGCACTTACTTATCGCGGCGATATAGAAATGGATGCTGCGATAATGGACAACAACCTAAATGCGGGGGCGATTTCCGGACTTAAGAGAATTCTCCATCCCATAACGGTGGCACGGGCCGTCATGGAGCAAACCGATCATGTTTTGCTTGCCGGAGCCGAACTGGAGGAATTCGTTACAGTTCTAGGGTTTCCTAGGGAAGATGAACTGATCGTTCCGAAAAGACACCTTCAGTGGAAAGAAGAACTTGAAAAAATCGCCAGAGGCGAGAAGACTAGATTTGGAAAGAGCGTCAAGCTGGCAAAACAAGCCGAGAAATATCACTCTACCTGCGGTGCGGTCGCACTAGACGACCACGGAAGAATGGTCGCCGGAACATCCACGGGCGGAATGATGATGAAAAGTTTCGGTAGAGTGGGAGATAGCCCCATTTTGGGAGCAGGAACCTATGCGGACTCATTCGGTGCAGTCTCCGCAACGGGTCATGGAGAAAAGATCATGAAGCTCACACTGAGCAGGCTGGTCGCCTTCTTCATGGAACAATACCCCGCTCAAAAATCCGTAGACATCGCTCTCGAGAGAGCCAGATACTTCAACTGTGAATGTGGACTCATAGCGATCGACAGATATGGGAACATCGGAATTGGTCACACTGCCAAAGATATGTCTTGGGCCTTCATAAGAGAAGGGAATTCACCTGTAATCTTCTAGGTGTAACTAGCCCCCTGTTCTTCCACGGGAAGCTCTCTACTCTGCGACTTGAGTTTTCTAACGATCATGAATGCAAGAATAGCCGCAATGAAAAGTGTAAAGAAATCTGCAACTGTTTGAGAATAAATCACTCCGTTGAGTCCGAAAAACCTTGGCAAGACAATCACTGCGGGAATCAAGAAGAACCCCTGCTTCGACATCGAAAGCAAGCCAGCCGCGAAACCTTTTCCAAGTGCCTGGAACAAAACCGTGAAGGTTATCACGAAGCCGAATGTGGGAAAGAAAATGTTTACCGCCCTAAAGGCTCTGGAACCCACATCGATGACTTCGGGGTCATTACTGAAGATGCTGATAATCGAACCAGGTATTGTCAACCCGATTATGGCAAAAACCGTTGCAAAGACCGTTGTCACGATCACCGAAAATCTCAGAGCTTCGAAAACTCTCGAAAACTTCTTTGCGCCGTAATTATAGCCAGCAACCGGTTGAAATGCTTGACCGTATCCGAATAGAACCATCATACCCAACATAAGAACCCTCATTGTTATTCCGACGGCCGCAACGGCGTGATCTCCGTAAGTCCCTGCAGCATTGTTAAGAAGAGGAACAGAGAAGCTCGACAGAGACTGCCTCAAAAAGGTTGGCAATCCGATCTTGAAGATCTCGGAGTATATGTGGAGCGAGAACCGATATAGCCTGATCTNNGCGTGGTCCCCGTAGTTTCCGGCGGCGTTATTCAACAGTGCAACGGCGAAACTGGACAAGGATTGTCGCAAGAATGTCGGAAGGCCGATTTTGAAGATTTCAGAGTATATCTGAAGAGAGAACCTGTACAGCCTTATCGATAGAGTCGTGTAACTCTTCTTANNAGATAGGTTTGTGTAACTCTTCTTACGAACGAAGTACTCGAGGATTATCATCGTCGAAACGGACTGAGAGATTACAGTTGCGACGGCCGCTCCAGTTATTCCCATTCCAAGGCCAAATATGAAAACCGGATCGAGAGCGACATTCAGTAGAGCTCCCGATACCATGGCAACCATGAATCTCTGGGCGTTACCCTCCGCTCTAACTAGGTTGTTCATTGTCATATTCATCATGGTGAAGATCGATCCCATAATGATTATCATTGTGTATTCCCTAGCATATTCCATTATTGTCTCAGTTGCGCCAAAAGCAGTCAGGAGCGCGTCCAA
>NZ_DJHG01000052.1:4250-4409 GCF_002432955.1 Mesotoga sp. UBA5825
GCCTGTTGCTTATCTCCTGCACCGAGCAAACGCGAGACATACGAAGCCGCTCCCACGCCATAAGTCAGACCAACGGCTCCAATCAGATTGAATATCGGAAAAGCGACTGCAACTGCGCCTACGGCGCTTGTGCCTATCCGCCCAATGAAGAAAGTATCG
>NZ_DJHG01000002.1:0-9750 GCF_002432955.1 Mesotoga sp. UBA5825
TCGGAGGGTTCGTATGTTTTCTTTGCTTCTAGTAATAATCTATATAGCCTTTATCAGCCTAGGCCTGCCGGATTCATTGCTAGGCTCCGCATGGCCCGTAATTAGGGATACCTTCGGAGTCCCCTTGTCTTTTGCGGGCATCGTATCGATGATCATTGCAGGGGGAACGATCTTCTCAAGCCTTATGTCAGAACGCCTGACAAGAAAACTCGGAACAGGGCTCGTTACGGCGATCAGCGTCGGAATGACCGCTGCGGCGCTGTTTGGTTTCTCGGCATCCAATTCCTTCGTGATAATTTGTCTGTGGGCTATTCCATTCGGTCTCGGAGCAGGTGCAGTTGACGCGGCTTTGAATAACTACGTCGCGTTGTATTATGCTTCAAGACACATGAGCTGGCTTCACTGCTTTTGGGGAGTAGGGGCTTCAATCAGCCCTTACATAATGGGCTACTTTCTTGGAACACAATTTGGATGGCGCGGTGGCTATAGAACGGTCTCCGCGATTCAGATATTCTTAACTATCGCTCTCTTCGCGAGCCTTCAGCTGTGGAAAAACAAGAGAATGAAGAGAGACAGAAGTGATAAGGTTTCTGCAAAACCGTTGAGCATCACCCAAGCGGTAAGAATCAGAGGAGTTCCGTTCATTTTGATCGCGTTTTTTGGTTACTGTGGTCTTGAAACGACTGCTGGACTCTGGGCAAGCAGTTATCTAGTTGAATATCGCGGAGTAAATGTGGAAACGGCCGCAATGTTTGCATCGCTTTTCTATCTGGGGATTACGTTCGGTCGGTTTCTGAACGGTTTTGTTGCTGACAAATTTGGAGACAGGAAACTGATCCGTTTTGGGGTTATCGTGGCTATGATCGGCGTGATTATGGTAGGTATCCCATTTGAGACGGACACAATTGCCTTGGCTGGTTTGATCGTGATCGGTTTGGGTTGTGCGCCCGTCTATCCTTCAATAATACATGCTACTCCTTCGAACTTCGGAAAGGATAACTCACAGGCAATAATCGGGATTCAGATGGCCAGTGCTTATACCGGCACTACTTTCATGCCGCCACTTTTTGGGCTTATCGCAAATAGTGTGAATATTGGACTATATCCACTTTACCTCGCATTGCTAGTAGTCTTGATACTTGCCATGACCGAGACTCTGAACCGAGTTCTTGGCTTTCCGAAAAAGAGCAGCGCGGCATAGACATAATCCGCATACAGTTCAAAACTATAATCGATGTTTCTCTTTCTTGTTGGCCGATTTGCCGATGTGAGATCCTTTCTTATTTCGGTCGCCTTTTGCAGCAGACTGGCTTCTTCAGTCTCGGCTTCTCGAAACGAAGCTCTCGATAACGTTCTTTCTAAGTAGGGCTCTATGACGGGTTCTCGGTCTTCGGGAAACGGTTGCCCGTTCAAGGCGAACCTGAAAGCCCTCCTGCGTGGGGCATGTCTCTGTCGACATTTCTTCCATCGCCGCTTCTGAACCTACCCCTAAGAGAAGGCTTGATCTATGGGCTCCCCAATCTTAGGTAGAAGGAACCTTTCAATAATTGGACGAACTTCTGGGAAGATCGCAAATAGGTTTGAGAAAACCGAATTTTCTGACTCCTCAGAAAGCCGTCCTGCAGACGCGAAAACCGATGCTAAAGCTCGTGCCCGTTGGGGACACTCCATTGCGGCTCGTTACGCGCAGGGCTCTGGCGACATAACTCCAGCCGCCACCTCGTATTACACGGACGGAACCGTTACTGATGTACGGATTCGTCTGTTCAACTTCATCGTAGTCCCCAAAGGAATCGGAGCACCATTCCCACAAGCTTCCGCTCATATCGAATAGCCCAAGTTCGTTAGCTAATTTCAGTCCGACTTCTTGAGTCATGCCTTCCGAGTTTCGATCGAACCAGGCCACTTCGCTTATATCATCGCTTCCAGCATATCTGAACCCCTCGCTCTTGTTTCCACCTCGGGCCGCGTATTCCCACTCGGCCTCAGTCGGTAATCTATATCCAACAACCTTGGAAGGATCCGCCGTAATCCTACCATCTTTGTCAAGAAGATTTCCGTCGCTATCGTACGACATTGGGAGTCTTTCCCTCTCACTTAACCAGCTGCAATAGGCTATCGCATCGTTCCAACTCACGTTGATAGCCGGTCTATCTCCTCTTCCCCATTCGCAGTCAGATGGCTTGCTCCTTCCGGTGGCTTCGCAGAAGGTGTCATATTCGTCGAACGTGACCTCATACTTTCCGATAAGAAAGTCGTAAGTTAACGTCACTTTGTGCGCGGGTCTTTCATCTGTATCACCATCACCCCATGTGTCACCGATCGCAAAGCTCCCTTTCTCAACGAGTACAAGGTTCCCTATCATTGTCATTGCACGTTCATTGCTCGCAAATGTTAAGACCAGAAGCGATACAACGAAAAGCGCTACCAGTATCGATTTCTTCATCTCTCTACCTCCAGACATATTAGCAAAAAAACTTTTGTTTGCCACAAATGTTCGTTTTGTTTCAATTTGCAATACAGCATGACTGGTTTTACCAGGGACTCTTAGCAACTTGAGGGGTAAATGTTGCTAACTCAATTGAAATAACTGTCCAGAGATGTCAATAGCGAGATACCGATGAACTCAACGGACTGCCGATATCCCGCCGTCTGAAAAGTTCCAACAATGCAGCCAGAACTTACATCGGGCGCCTTTTCAATGTTTCAACCCTTCAGCGATTTCTTCCCCGAACACATGCATATCTAGCCCAATCATATCACCCATACAGCTTCTCTCCGGTTATTTAGTTGATTACAGTTCGCTACCTACAACTCAGAAAATTCGGTTCTCTTCTTGAATCAGAAAAAGAGGCTCGCGAAAGCGCCAGAATTTGCGGCGGAAAGACTCACATTGATTCCTAAATGCCGCCGTTCATGATTCATTCAGGCATCTTCTGTCAAACTCAAGTCTATTTGACATTGATGACTGATTATGGAACTGCGGAACAAAACGATTGAGCTCCAAATATCGTGGTGAACTTATGATGAGCTAGATACGGTTATAGAAGCCTTCATCGTCGATGAGGTGTGTGAAGGAAGTCTTCTTAGCCTTATTATGGTATCAGAAAAAGGAGTCGAACCCATCCAAATGGAACAGCAATGAGAATCAGCGTCTTTGTTGCAGATTAGTTCAGAGTTGAGATGTAAATGGCCTCTGTTTGCAGTATGATAATTGAGCTGCATACGAACGATTATATCAAAAATTGGAGACTCCTAAAGGGTTAATAGCGTTGATTTTGCTCATGAGCGGTTTCTCTTTTGTCTCCAGGAACTCTAATCCTAACAAACAGGGAGGAATTTCTATGAAAGGATCTAAGAAAGGACTCATTTTGACACTTGTCTTGGTTGTCATTTCATCAATGATGGTCTCTGCCAGTTTGACAAGAGAAATCGAACCGCTGCCTCTATGGGAAAAGGAATCCACTCGTGAAGCCCATAGGATAATTGTTATGAGTGATTTACATCTGGGAGTGGATGACAGTTTTTCCGAAACGGTGAAGAACAAAGACCTGATCGCTGAGTTCCTGGAACGATTAGTGATAAGCGACATCGACGAGCTTGTCATTGCAGGCGATCTGCTGGACGAGTGGTTCGTGCCGATATCGTATGAGCCGCACTACGATTTGGGAGCTTTCTTCGAGAGGGTTGCGGAAAATAACGCTTCGATTGTTGCAGCTTTTGAGAAGATTATCCAAAGCGGTATTACGGTAGTCTATGTTCCGGGTAATCACGACCTTCTCTTGGACGAAGAAACGCTTGCGAAATTGATTCCCGGAATTGTCCAGGCCCGTGATGTTGATGGTCTGGGAACCTATCGTACGGGTATGCGTTCCGAGATTGTCATTGAGCACGGTCATCGTTATGACTCTTTCTGCGCACCTGATACTTTGTCCAACAAAGAAATAACCGGCGATTATCCTTCATTCTTACCCCCTGGCTATTTCTTCACCCGTATTGCATCTACATCTGTTGTGGAAGGCAAATCAGCACCGCAGAAGGATTTCCCTAAGATTGAAGCTCCTTCAAAAGAAGATGCGGATCAGCTTGATGCCTACACGTATTACAGTGTATGGCTGTGGGCCATGACAACCTTTCCCATCAAAGCTGATTTCGATGAAAAAGCGATTTATGTCGGTGTAAATGGATACGACAACAGTTTTTCTCTGAGCGATTTGTTACCTACAGTCCAGGATGATGGCTCGATAAGCGCCGTGCTATATGCAAACGCCCAAAGACGTTGGGACGAAGTGCAACAGATCAACAAAGTAGCCACTAAGAATTCTTATTCCGAAGCAACTGTTGGTGCAATTGATCATACATTCTTTGACAAACAGGCTGTGAAGCAGTACTTTGATCTAGATTCGACCGTTGATGTAGTCGTTTTCGGACATTCGCACGTGCCGCTTGTCAATCGCTACGAAAACGAGTATGACAAAGAAAAAGTATATGCCAACAGCGGTACCTGGATTGACGAAAATCTGATCGGTCTCGAGAGGTGCTTTGTGGTTATCGAATCCGGTGAGCAATTCACAGACGTTCGCCTGATGGAGTATCATGCAGATGGAACCATAAGCAATACCGAAGAGAAGTAAGGACTCTGCTTTAATATGAAACCGGCTCTCGCTACTGTATCAGTAGCTGAAAGCCGGTTCTTGCACTTCCTTTCTTCCCGGCAGGCTTCAAGATCAGATTAGAATCACAAACCTCGGTCTGTTTCTTCAGATTAGTCATGAATTCATCGTAAGAATGCTTATCAGAGCACGGAGTGATTTTTCAGTAGGATCGGTCATTCCTCCAAATCTTTTTTTGCGAGTCCCCTGATATATCTTGATGACTTCTCACTGTCCTCTCTTATCCTAATGAGAACTGTTCTTGGTTGTTGACAAGAGCATACATATAGAGCACACCAAATAACGTGTTAGGGTTCCTCGGGAAGAAGGAATGTTTGGTTGTACCAAGAAACGGTGTGGATCACAGTCCAGATCTTATAGGTAGTTTGTTATTCTTACTTGATTCAAGGCTATAGTTCAATTCGTGTTCACCTTTATTAATCAAATCCAGCCTTTGTCCAACTTATTGCTCATATGTAGTAATTCTCTCTGTTCACACACAATCGTAGAAATCACAAAGTGAATTGGAGGTGTTAGTCAATGAGTAGAAAGGCACGCTTTCTTCTGGTGATAGTACTGGTAGTAGCATTCACGCAGATTTTGTGGGCTCAGCTGCCTCAAACATTGGAAGAGATGGAGCAGGGCAATACGACTGGCGTAAGTCAAGGGTTTGCTACGCTGAATACCTTGGTTGGATCGCTTCAAACATACTCAAAAAATCAGTCGTAAGACGTCCGAGCTGAAAGTTTTGAGATATTAGGTATCATACTTGGTAATTTGCAGGATTCCTTGATTACCCACGCGTCACTCTGGAAGAACAATGAGCGCTTCCGTGAATTCATTCCGAGAGAACTGGCTCTTCTTGGAAAGATAGCCGGAACGATGCTCATCGCCGGTCTGAAAGATCAGTCAGCAGAAGTGCAGATAAATTCCGTGCTGGCTATCGGAGTATTACTGGGAGGAAGGGCAGACTTCAAGGCTCTTGCCTTCAAACCTGCAAATCCAGAATTCCAAAATATGTTCTCGATATCTAGAACGGTATTGGAGGAATTCAGCAGGCAATTTGTGCTACTCTCTCCAGAAGTGAACAACGATCAGCTAAAAGCATTATCAGATAAGGTACATGACATGATCGAATGATGCTTCGAGGAATCAATTCTGTGGCGTTGTCTCAAATTTATATACGCGTATTGGTCTTCAGAAATCTCATTCAAAACTATTCTGGCTACGAAAGACCAGACAAGACAAGTGATCGGATTTCCCCGATTTCTATATGCCAGCACTTGTTTATGAGTCACGGGATAGAATGCATGAAGCGTCGTTTAAATAAGAATCTGTCGAAGAGTCTGTCCTTCTCTTTGCGCTGGCGGTGTGCCGGGAAGCATACAATAACTCAACTCAATGAGACTACTGAAATGCACATTAGAGAGTCTAGCTTCAGTGGTGAGAACGAAAAGCTGCGAGCAACTCGCTGCGTATTGATTGCGAGTGGCACTATCACCGTAAATCTACCACATGCACCCGATACGAAACATGATGAAACTCACTCTGCATACCATAATAGTGGTATCACTTTATCTCTAATCGCCAAAACGAAGAAACCGAGATTCCTCTTCTTGTACCAGTATTATCTATGCAGTTCTTTTAGTCAAATGCTCATTCTCCATAAACAATCGCGATTTTCGAGCGAACAGGAATATTCACTGAGTTCGGACCCGGTATTTGGCCGCGCAAATCGAACTCTAGATTGACCCCCGGCCTGAAGATTAGCACGTGAGTCGATCCTCCAAAGTGGAACATGCCCAGCTGATCGCCCTTTTCCACATGCTGGCCTTCATAAGCAGTTATCTCATTTGAAGATACTTCCGCCATACCGACAAATACGATGCACATCAACCCGACATCTGGACTGTCTGCCTCTATGAAGATCAGAGCCCTGGAAGCCACTTGCGCGATATACCCCTGTGATTCGTTCGGACTTGCAGAGTCGAAACCCGCGGACAATGCCGAGGCGTAGTAGGAACCGTCAATCAGGCGAGTCTTCACGATCCGTCCGCTCACCGGGCTGTGCCATCTATGATAGCTCAGAGCGCTCAAAAAGGCCTGGTAAATCGTCCCGCCCTCGAAGAGCTCTGTCATCGGATCACCTGCAAGCATGTGCGAGAGAGAATACTGCTGTTCCTTTATCCAGAAGCTGTCCTTTAGTTGGACGTCAGTCGCAATCTTGTATGGAGCAGATTCACAGGCGTTGACAATCACCGAGTCATCGTCTGGGCAATCCACAGGGCGCCTGCCTTCACGATACTGTCTGGTGAAGAAGTCGTCCCAGGAGGTGAAGCCATAATAGGGAAGGTCCGGGTCACACTGGAAATCTTCTGCAAAGTCGGGCATGGCCGCCATCGCGTCTCGTCCAAACCAACCCTTCTCGGGATCCTCGCTGAGCACGTATCTAGAATCGGGAGAGCCAAGAAAAACTGCCCACTGACTGAGGATCTTCTTCAGCTGTCTGTTCACTTTCTCATTCAAGAAGGCGGTAGTCCCCGCAGGGGTTCCCATTGCCCAGTTGATCACCGCGTTGATGGGAAACCCAACCAGTTCGCTCTTGTTGAACTCCGGGGCTTGAGTCAGAATTTCGTTCATCACATTCAACATTTGCCTGTAGTCTTCTATCTGGGGATTTCCTGTCGGGTCCAACTCAAATTCCGGTGTCGAAGGAATCTGTTCGAACATCTCGTTGAAGAGCATGAAAAGAACCGGGTCCTCTTCGATGATCTCCTGAAACTCCTGGATCACCGGATGAAGATTCGTTACAGAAAAAGCCAGAGATGCCAGAATCAGAACCACGCAGACAAACGTTACCCGCCGTTTCAGATTTCCAATCATTTAGATACTCCTCCCTCTTGAACCTATACCGATGCTTCCGAATCCGCTGTCAAATGCAACTGACATATTTGAGACTCACTTTCTCCAGTATGCAGCACTTCCTATCTGGAACTGCCTTTCGCCCGGCCGCTTCATGAAAGCTGGCGCTGAATCTCCTCTACACTAAAAACAAGTGTGAGAAAAAAGCTGAACCCGAAAAACGAAAGCAATAGCTCTAATGGGACACTTCCCTCCTAAAGATTTCCGCACTCTGAGTTCTATTCCTAACCCTTGTCTTGCGAGGATTCAATCCATTATAGAACTCTATCCCTTCAGAAAGATCGAGTCTCATGAGTGCAACGCTGGTCGCTGATCCCTGCTGAAGACAGCCCTGTCCGTTAACGGTCCGTCGTTGGGCAGTGTGAGAGAAAAAACTATTCTTCCAGAGTGAGGATCCGTTCTTCGTTCTCGATAACGGTCAACGAAGCAAACTCTCGTTCTCTCTAAGCGAAGCTCTCGACAACGATCTTATCGCTGAGTCTGACCCTGCCTCCTAAATCCCCTCTCGAGAGGGGTGGAGACGGCTCTATCGTCGACGGGGTGAACACACCAAGAACATCCCTCAAGTTCAGACGACGAGATACAGTATTTTCGGAATCGCTTATCACTATCATCACGGACTTGACACGTGCTCTGACTCTAGCAAATCATGGGTTGTTCTCTGTAGGTTTTTCACGGAAAACTAGTCATCTACCGAAATGATCTACCAAGGATGAGATACGCGAAGAACATATGCGTTCTTAAAGGCGTATGAGAAATATGTCTCCACTCCCTCAAATGAGTTCATTTCCCTATCGGATATGATACATTCGTTTGATACCGGAACGTTTTGCTCCTACCATTGATAGGATTTACCAACTTACTTGAAGTCTTCTGCCTAGCAGGGGCTCAATGGAGGTGTTTTGTGCGCAAGACTCTAATAGCGGCTTTTGCTGTCGCATTGCTACTCCTGGTTCTACCCGGTTGTCTTCCGAAACTTCCTAAGGATCTGCAAGCGGCGATAGAAATCGTCAAAGGCATTCTTCCGGATGAAATTCCGCAAGGCTCAGAGTACATCTGTTCTTTCTACTCCAAAGAGCTGACATCTGGATCGAAAATCGATCTTGAGAACCCGGGCTCTATTGTCGACGGAAACATAGATGGCGTGGCGGCAACGGACAATACAATCACGGTAAATGAGCCTTCTTATCTCTTTCTTCTTGATCTAGATCCCGGCTCGTTCTTCGCCCATCCAGTCAAAGCGATTGTAGTTGGCGTCAGCGGGCAATACAGGGTCATCTCAGGAAAATGGCTGCCCAGGGTGGACGAAGTTGTGCCCGAAGAGCTTAAGCTACCGATTCCGCCAAAGGAAAGGCTGGTTGACTGGAACGTTTTTCTGAAGGAGCCTTCCGGCAAAATGCAGAATCTGGTCTTCGACAGAATCACCCCCGACTGGGGCGAGCGAGAGGCGATCATTGTGGTTCAGGGTTTGCTGCCATCGGAATCCTTATACACCGATTCCATTTCAACATATACTGTATTCTTAAACCTGGCTCTTGCATACAAAGATGCGATGCCTGAAGGCAGAGTTGAAGTGCAGGGGATATTCGGTGAAGGAGCGGCAGATATTCTAACCAGCATAAACTCATACGCCGCAAAGAAAGAGATAGTAACTGTCTATATCATCGCCCACGGAGACACCGACGCTATAAGACTTGGAGGTGTTTGGCATTACGCCTGGCAGTTCAGAACAGTCTTCTCCAGTTATCCGCTTACTCAGTTTAATTTCCTTCTGGGTTCCTGTCATTCCGGAAGCTTCATAGACGATCTGAACACTCTGGAAAACATCAGAACAGTACTTACCGCATGTAGAGAGCAAGAAGGCGCTACCCGAGATATGGATCAACGATACTCGCTGGTCTCCCCTTACGAGCTAATGAATGATTTCAATCCATCAGATGTGGGAAGCGAATGGACAAGTTCAATCGTTGATGGGGCCGTCAGTATTTTGAAAGATCCTACACAATTCAATTTAGTAAGAGCCGACTCAGTGATTTACGATGTTCCGGTTATTAGCATGCTGCTGAAGAAGGCCCATATGGCAGCGCTTGGAAACTGGGCTCCATACTATTCTGAAAACCTCGATCTATCAAACAGGATAGGAAAATCTGTCCCGCTGAAGTACTGCTCCTGGGAA
>NZ_DJHG01000066.1:0-8341 GCF_002432955.1 Mesotoga sp. UBA5825
CTAGACGAAATTCCTCAGTTCTTCGATATAATAAGAGGTACAATGTCATTCATTGGTCCTAGACCAGAACAGCCACGATTTGCAGAAGAGCTTTCTGAGGAGCTCCCTTACTACAAACTAAGGCATAAAGTGAAGACAGGACTGACCGGTTGGGCTCAGACCAATTATAAGTATGCTGCTACAATAGAAGAGCAGGAGAAGAAGCTAAGTTATGATCTATTCTATGTCAAGAATCAGTCAACAATGCTTGATCTTCAAATAATTCTCAAGACATTCGAGACAGTACTATTCAGAAAGGGTGCGAAGTGAAGTTAAGCTATATGTTGCTAGCGAAGGATAAATCGAAGTGAAAGATCAAATAGTAACTGTTATTGTTCCAACTTATAATCATGAAGAATTCGTGGTTGAGTGTTTAGAGAGCGTTAAAGCGCAAGATTACAGGCACATTGAGTTGATAGTTGCTGACGATTGTTCAAGTGACAGAACTGTTGAGAAGATCGATATATGGCTTTCAAAGAATCGCGAAAGATTCACGGAGTGCAAAATCATTGTGCAGAACGAAAACTCTGGGACAACTAGTAACTTAAATGCGGCTCTTCAACAATCAACGGGAGCTTATATAAAGTTCATAGCCGGTGATGATTTTCTGGACAATACGGCTTTGACGGAGCTTGTCAGTTTTGTAAATCACGAAAGCAACATTATGTGGGTTTGCGGACAGGTTGTTCCCTTAATTCGTTCTGAGAATGAGGAGGTTCTTCTGAGTCCAAAACCTGGTAAGAGAAGTGCTAGATACTTTGGATATGACGCTTGGACTCAATTCAAGTGCTTGAGTATAGATAATTTTGTTCCCGCGCCGGGTGTATTGTTTCAAAGACAAGCAATAGAAACCGGTTTTGATAGTTCATATAGAATCCTTGAAGACTACCCTACCTGGCTTAGATTAACTAACATGGGACACCCCGTAAGGTTGCTACAAAAACCTGTTGCTTACTGGAGAAGACACTCAACTTCCACTTCTGCTTCGGCCTTCGGGAGGATTAATACTCAGTATTTCGTAGATAATCTGAACGCTATTCGAAAACTTATTAATCCAAATCTAGATAAAACAGACATGTTTGTTCGGAGATTCGTTAAATCGAAGGAAATCTACATTGCTCGACAACTTATAGAAAAAGGGAATTTGGAAAACTACCGTACAGCAGGAAAACTGAACAGGTTTAGGAAAGCAGTCAATGTGCTTGGAATATATGATTTTTTGAGAAGAGCTTTTTGGAAGTAAGGATTGCTGTTAATGACATCTACTGAACTACAACATAGGAGACCACAATGTCGCTGAACTCTATTAAGTTACACAAACGAACAGCCGAATCGCTGGATCTCGGTTCACTCGTTTTCTTCGAAGCAAACAGGGATATCCCTTTCGCTTTCAAGCGTGTTTATTATACCTATGGTGTGAAAGAAGAGGTTGTTCGCGGTCATCATGCGCATAAGGCCTTAGAACAACTATTGATATGCGTTTACGGAGCAATCGAGATTATGTGCGATAATGGCGAGAAGAAAGAATATACTGTTCTGGATGATCCCGCGAAAGGACTGTATGTTGGTACAGGGATATGGCGAACTATGAAATGGCTCAAAGATGACAGTGTTCTGCTGGTTCTTGCTTCTGAATACTACGATGAGTCTGATTATATTCGTGATTACGACGAGTTTATCAGGCTTGTGAAGGAGGGTTACTGGAAGAGATGAAAGTGCCTTTCAATGTTCTCAGACCTCAGTATCTCATGTTCAAAGAAGAGTACGATAGAGCAGTCCTTGAAGCTCTCGATTCAGGCTGGTACGTGCTCGGAGAGAAAGTGAGTCAATTCGAGCGGGAGTTTGCCGATTACGTTGGTGTCAGGCATTGCGTTAGCCTAAACTCTGGTCTGGATGCGCTTGTTCTCGCTTTCAGAGCGCTTGGCATTATGGAGGGTGATGAAGTTATTGTTCCGGCAAATACCTATATCGCTTCGGTTCTAGGAGTGACTGAGAATGGGGCCACGCCAATATTTATCGAACCGGACAAATTCTACAACATCGACCCCACAAAGATAGAAGAGGCAATTACGAAAAGAACGAAGGCAATACTTCCAGTACATCTCTACGGCCAGCCCGCAAGAATAGAAGAGATAATGGTAATTGCAGAGAAATACAATCTATTTGTCGTCGAAGACTGTGCACAGGCACATGGAGCGACGATCAATGGAAAGAATATCGGGACCTTCGGTGACATAAACTGCTTCAGTTTCTTCCCCACGAAGAACCTCGGGGCCTTCGGAGACGCCGGGGCGATCGTCACTGATAACGAAGAGCTCGCAGAAAAGATGCGCAAGTTGCGTAACTATGGAAGTGTCAAGAAATACTACCACGAGATAGAAGGCGTGAATTCTAGGCTGGACGAGATCCAGGCCGCGTTGCTGAGTGCAAAGC
This sequence comes from Mesotoga sp. UBA5825, assembly GCF_002432955.1. Taxonomy (NCBI): domain Bacteria; kingdom Thermotogati; phylum Thermotogota; class Thermotogae; order Kosmotogales; family Kosmotogaceae; genus Mesotoga; species Mesotoga sp. UBA5825. The sequence goes on from NZ_DJHG01000066.1 coordinate 2,473, forward strand.
TCAAGCATATGACCGAGCTTGAGGACGATAGAAGAAGAGTAGCCGAGAAGTATCTCGAAGAGATAACCAATCCCCTGATAGGGCTACCGAAGATCAAAGAAGGCTTCAAACACGTGTGGCATCTCTTCGTTGTCAAGTGCAATCAGAGAGATGAACTACAGAGATATCTGTCTGACAACGGAATAGGTACTCAAATACATTATCCAGTTCCGCCGCATCTCTCGGGAGCTTACGAACGTTTTGGATACAAAAAGGGAGACTTCCCGATAACCGAGGATTATGCAGACACGGTTCTCAGCCTTCCCTTATATAACGGAATGACAGATGAAGAAGCCGATTATGTGATTGAAAAGATAAATATGTTCAAAGGGGTGAGTGTATGAGGGGCGTTATTCTAGCTGGCGGCAAGGGGACGAGGCTTTATCCATTAACGAAGTCCTTGAACAAGCATCTGCTTCCTGTAGGGCCTGAGCCTATGATCTACAACCCTATCCACAATATGCAGGCTAGTGGAATTAAAGACATTCTGATAGTTACCAGTACAGAGCATATGGGAGATATGGTTAATCTTCTGGGAAGCGGCTCTGATTTTGGTCTGAGATTCGCGTACAAAGTTCAGGACGAGGCCAGCGGCATAGCCGATGCGCTAAGGCTTGCAAGGGAATTCGCGGGAGATGAGAACATTCTGGTAATTCTTGGAGACAACGTGTTTGAGAAACCTGTCGATTACTTTGTCAAGAATTATGAGAGCGTTCAGAAGAGGAAAGGCGCCAGAGTTCTGCTTGTTAGAGTTTCGGATCCCCAGAGGTTCGGTGTTGCCGCGCTAGACGAGCAAAAGGTGGTAGAGATCCAGGAGAAACCTGAGAATCCAAAGAGTGATTATGCCGTTGTCGGAGCCTATATCTATGACAGAAGGGTCTTCGATGTCATAGACCATATAAAGCCTTCAGCAAGAGGCGAGTATGAGATAACCAGCGTCAACAACAGGTATATCGAGCTGGGAGAACTCGAGTACGATTTCGTTCAGGGCAGGTGGATGGATACAGGTACTTTCGAATCCTACTATGTGGCCAACAAGATCATGTACGAACATTACTTCGAGAAGATGGGAATAGAGAAGATTGACTGATGGGGGGAGTATCTTGAACACGATCCTTATTACAGGCGGAGCAGGGTTCATCGGCAGCAACTTTGTAAACCATATTCTTGAAAAAAGAGAAGAGCTGCAGATAATAGTTCTAGATTCCCTCACATATGCCGGGAATCTCGCCAATCTATCCAGTCACCTTGATGACAGCAATATCATCGTTCCTGAGAGCCACGAGAGACTGGAACCTATAAGCTATGATCTTTCCGGTAATAGCAGTGTTTTGTCGGATACTTCAAGGGACCTTGAGAGGCTGAAGTTCAAACTAAATAGCTTTGCGTATAATCAGACACCGGTAAATGAATTGCGCCAATTCGTAGAAGACGCCGTAGCAAGAAATCGGCTTGCATTAGTTGTAGGAAGCATCGAGGATAGAAATGTCGTTGAGCAACTCGTGCCTTTGTGCGATACGGTGGTGAATTTCGCCGCGGAAACCCATGTAGATAGATCGATACTCAACCCCGATCAGTTTATAAAGACCGATGTTTATGGAACTTACGTTCTGCTTGAAGCCTCAAGAAAGAATCCTGATCTGAAGAGATTCCTGCACGTATCGACCGATGAAGTGTATGGAGTAGCCTCTGAACGCAGCTTCTCGGAGAAAGATCCGATAAATCCTAGAAATCCTTACTCAGCGAGCAAGGCAGCTGCAGATAGGTTAGTTTACGCATATAACCAGACTTATGGTTTACCTGTGAACATAGTGAGACCGTCGAACAACTTCGGACCGAACCAATATCCTGAGAAACTTATTCCCGTGATGATAATTAAAGCCTTGAGAGATGGAAAACTACCGGTTTACGGAGATGGCAAACAGGTCAGAGATTGGTTGTTCGTTAGAGATACTGCCAGAGCGATAGAGTTAATTCTGGAGAGGGCTCCCATCGGTGAAGTTTATAATATCGCCGGCAGAAACGAAAGAGAAAACCTATTCATGGTAAAGACAATCCTTGAAAGACTGGGCAAGAGTACAGAACTGATAAACTATGTAAAGGACAGACCGGGACATGACGTAAAGTATTCTCTGGATGATAGCAAACTGAGAAATGAGCTCGGCTACTCCCCAGAGAAGGATTTTGAGAGTAATCTGAAAGAGACCATCGACTGGTATGTCAACAACCAAGAATGGTGGCAAAAGATACTCGACCACGACAAAGAATATCGCGAGTTTATGAATAGATGGTATAGGGAGAGATAAAAGTATAGGAGGGAGGTATGAGTAATGAGCTTGATAAACGACTCTGCAAAAGTCGCTACCAGCGCCAGAATTTTTGATGAAGTGATTATAGGTTCAAATGCGATTATTCACGACTTTGTGACCATCTTCCCAGGAGTGACAATTGAAGACAATGTCGAGATTATGGAAGGCGCAGTTATCGGAAGATTGCCAAGGGGAGCACGTGCAACTTCCAGAAAGGTTAGAGAAGATTTCGGAAAGGTCGTTATAGGTGAAGGATCAGTAGTCTCACCTAATGCAGTTATTTATACTGATGTCGTTATAGGAAAAGGAACTCTTGTCGGTGACGGGGCATCAATTCGTGAGGCCTGCCGTATCGGAGATAATTGCATTATCAGTCGTTGTGTAACTGTGAATTACAATACCAAAGTTGGCAATAGGACAAAAATAATGGATAATACTCATATAACAGGCAATATGGTTATTGGCGATGATGTATTCATTAGCGTGCTAGTTGCAACTACGAATGACAATAACATCGGTTTGCAGGGATATGATGAAGAGAAAGTGGTAGGACCAACGATTGAAGATGGTGTAGCGATTGGAGCTGGAGCAAATATTCTTCCAGGAGTTATCGTAGGCGAAGGGGCCATTGTTGGAGCGGGAGCAGTGGTAACAAAAAATGTACCGAAAAGAACCCTGGTTGTCGGTATACCTGCTAAGGCTGTTCGAGAGTTGTGAGAAGGTCTGTTCCGTAGAACCTGAATTCAATGATTGATTTGTAAGTCACTTTCTATAAGCACCGTGATTGCGCGATTACTACATCCTTAAGAAAATTCACTGACGAGGTGAAGAGCACTGTGAATCATATCTGTGTAATGACAACTGTACATAGGCCCGATGATGTGAGAATTACAAAAGAAATAGACACTCTAAAAACGCTTGGGGTTAAGATAACGTTTCTTGCTCCAGAGGGGAAATGTCCGCTTATGGGAGTAGAACATGTAACTCTACCTGTTTTCAAGAGCAGACTGGCACGAATCATGTTCTCAATAACTAGAGTATTCAAAATTGCATACAAGATAAATGCTGATATCTATCATTTTCATGATCCTGAACTAATACCAGTAGCAATAAAGTTGAAAAAGATCGGTAAAAAGATCATCTATGATGTTCACGAAAATAATCCGGCAGCAATTCTCAACAAAGAATGGTTGCCAATCTTTTCTAGAAAAGCAATTTCTAGAATATTCGAAAAATTTGAAGACAGAAGTGCTAAGCTTTTTGATGGTATCGTAGTAGTAACAGAGGATCAGGAAAAACATTTCTCAAGTCTATCACAAACCATAGTTATGCCCAATTACAGAAAACGTGCCGTGACTCAGTCGGGATGTTTTGTCGAACGTGATCCAAAGTCTCATGTAAGATTTGTCTATGCTGGGTCGATTTCTAGAATGACTTGTATAGAAGAAATAATTAATGCTTCTCTCATACTTTGGAAAGAGAACAAAGATTTCGATGTACATATAGCTGGCCCAGTAGTAGACTCGAAGCTAAAAAGAGTCCTGGAACAAGTTCCAGAACCAATAAAATACAGAGGATTTTTGGATCGAAACGAAGCTGAAGAAATGGTTAAGAATAGCGATGTTGGACTTCTACTATATTCAAAAGAAGATAAAAACGCACTTCAGTGCTCACCAAACAAGCTTTTTGAGTATTTGTCATTGGGAAAACCTATAATAGCTTCAGATAATGCTTATTGGAGACAGATCTTAGATCAGAGAGATTCGAGCTTGTATGTCAATGATCCGTCTGATCCAGAAGAGATTGCTGAGAAAATGAACCTTATGATCGAAACTGGCTTAAGAAGAAGAAAATCGTTAGGATCATTGGAGTTAGGAAGAATTTTCTCATGGGAGTCAATTGAAAGCCGTTTGACAAATCTTTATAATTTTTTGCTTTAGAAGGAATTCCACGATATATTTATTAATCGTTGGTTGGTGGTAGATTTGCGAATGCCCGATCGAATTGTTCTTTCCATTGCAAATGGAACTTATGTGTGGTTCTACTTCCTAGGGCTAAGAAGTGTCGCTAACGTTTACAGGTATCTACGATTTGGGATAACACAGTGGTTCAATTTCTATAATGGAACACCACAACTCCTGCTGNNCTGGTGTCATTTATAAGTATTATTTGCTTACTATCTACATACTTTCTTTTGAGTTATGTAAAAGAGAAGCTTGCTGTATTTTGGATGCTATTTCTTATGAATACAGTACTAGGGCCAACAGCTGTATTCTCAGTTGCTTCTTCCGGATCTATTAGTACATTTATTTCTGCAATACTTGCTATACTAGTTGGAGTAATTACGATTCTTATATTCTCCCGACTAGTTTCTCCTCGAGATATTAAGAAATACCTATCTCTTGAATTGATTAAATGGGTATTATGGGTACTCCTAATACTTACTTTGTCATATGGAATCTACAGAAATGGTATCCCTATGTTTTTATCAGCGTTTTCATCTTCTCAGATATCCGTAATTAGAGGTACTGGTAACTACACAGGCATTATGGCATATATGTACAATATAGTAACTGGGTCTGCAATACCCATTCTTTATGCAGTTTACTATAATAAAGGTAAGCTAATTGTTTGCCTGATTTTGGGAGTATCAATGCTTTTACTTTCTCAATATGATGCAAACAGATCTATTATGTTGATATCTTACCTCTTACTAATTTTGACACTTTTTAAGAAAGTTGAGAATAAAGTGAGTTTGAGATACATTACAATATTCCTAGTTTTTGCGTTGCTTTTTGTTGTTATGATTATGCCACCATTATTGTATTCAACTAACAGAGCAGTTGTGGAGTTCTCGTCGCTTCTTTATTGGAGAGCGTTGGTAATTCCAGCTCAGGTTAATTCAATGTGGATTTCATACTTCGAAAATGGGGAAGCAGCTTTCAGGGGAATTTCTGATATAGGGCCTTTAAAACTGTTCAGTGATCTTCCTTACATTCCACATATTTTTCGCGAACTTTATGTTTGGATTGGATCAGCTAACACTGGATATCTTGCTGAAGGTTACAGTCGAGCATCATTACTTGGTGTATTATTATTATCATTTATGGTAGCTGTCCTTCTCATATTCCTTGATAGGCAAACTGAGAAAATTTCAAATTCCACAATTTGTAGAATTATCATTACTTCAGGTGTAATATATTTAACAAATGTGGAGTTTTTTACTGTTCTTTTGACTAAAGGATTGCTTTTGACTATTTTTGTATTAGCTTTCGTAAGAATGAAAGTCTATAAATAATAATATACATAGATCAATTTTTTTCATAGTAAATTAGTAACTTAATCTTTTTTTGAGGTGACAAGGTTGATAATAACGTTAATAGGCGCTCGCCCGCAATTCATAAAGGAAGCAATCGTAGGAGCAGAACTTAGAAAAGCAGGTATTGATGAAGTTCTTGTCAATACCGGGCAGCATTACGATGCCAATATGTCGGACGTCTTTATACAGGGCTTGAGCATCA
>NZ_DJHG01000066.1:8419-12840 GCF_002432955.1 Mesotoga sp. UBA5825
GTGTCGGTTCTGGATCTCATGCCTATCAGACGGCAACAACGATGATCAGGCTCGAAGAAGTTGTTCTGAAAGAAAAGCCGGATATGCTAATGGTCTATGGTGATACAAACGCGACCGTTGCAGGAGCGCTTGTCGGTTCCAAATTGAAGATTCCAATAGCTCANNAGATAAACAGGGTAGTTACCGACCACATCTCTTCACTTCTGTTCTGTCCGACAGAAAAAGCCGTCGATAATCTCGAGAGAGAAGGAATAATCAAAGGCGTACACTTCGTAGGCGATGTTATGTACGATCTTTTCATAAAGATGAGAGAGAGTCTCGATATAAGCAAGACTTTGTCCAATTACTCATTGGTCAGGGGAAGATATATTCTGGCAACGCTGCATCGCGATTTCAACACAGATGATAGAAAGAGACTCAAGAATATTCTTGAAGCCATGAATGAAGTAAGCAAAAAGATCAAAATCGTTTTGCCGCTTCATCCAAGAACAAGAAAGGCAATCTCTGTGAATGGTTATAAAGATCTGATAAAAAGCATCACGATTCTTGATCCACTTCCATATAGCGATATGATGTCATTGCTCATCGGTTCTAAGAAAGCAATCACTGACAGCGGTGGCCTCCAGAAAGAAGCTTACTTTGCCGGGGTTCCGGCCTTAGTGATGATGCCCGATACCGGATGGATAGAACTCGTCGAAGCTGGCTGGAATCTTCTAGTTGATGCTAATAAAGAACTGATCATTGATAAAGCTTTCAGTCACGAACCTCCGGCAAATGCACCGGAGAATCTTTATGGAGATGGAAGAGCGGGGGAAAAGATAGCAGAAAGTGTTGCAGGGTGTCCGTTACTGGGGGTACCTTAGGTCTACTGTAAGTCTCTGAAACGAGTTATCATACTACGCGTTTCTTGGTCTCGTGGAAGAAGTTCTTAAATGGCGAATTTTCTAATGTGAATTCGTTTATAACATGAATCTTATTTGTTTGTTCGGAAGGTGTATCAATGTCAAGCCGATTGATTGCTCTTGGTGTTCGAAACGGAGATTCCTTCTTTCTTGAAAGAGAAGGAAGGAGTGTTTTAGTAGATGGAGGAGAGAATCAGAAAGTTCTTTGCAGATTATTCAAGGGTGTTACCGGAGCGAGATATGTCGACTACCTTGTCTGCACCCATGCCGACGCCGATCATATCAATGGTTTGATTGGTTATCTAAAAGACTCAAATTTGAATTGTTCTGAACTCTGGCTTCCTAGTTACATAGGATACAGGATTGAAGATATTCTCGAAAGGCCTGAAGAGTCTTTGGCAGAGATTACAACAGAGCTGCGAAAAAGGATTTCTGACTTTCTTAAGGAAGAGGGTAGAATTGATTTTCGTACGTTCAATGAAGCAATTCTAGGAGATCATGAACGATCCGATGAGACAGAGAAAAAGGCGAGGGGTGTCCTTGCAGAGATGATTTCAAGTGACGACGTTAACGCAATTACGAAGTTTCTTGCCGAATCACTTAGCAAGACAGACTGCAAGTATTTTGAACTGTGGCCAAAAGCACCCTCAAAGAGAAGGCCATTCGAAGTATGGCTTCAGTTATATAGCGAGAACAAATATATAAGCCACCTAACGGTGAGAACAATATACAGCGTTGAAAATGAGTACATAAATCTATTCAAGAAAATGCGACAGTTAATTGTTGCCGCTTTGAAGAGGGGAGTCCGAATCCGCTTCTTCGAGTTCCACAAATGCTTGTCTTATGGCGGTGAGCCAGGTTTTCTGGAACCAGTAAACTCATTTGAAATAGTTGCTCTCTCCGCCCTAAAAAAACTAGGTGCAGGTTTCTCGTTACTTCAAATACTTGCTCTTTCAATTCAGAACGAGCAAAGTCTAGTCTTTATCTCTCCGCAAAACGAGAGTCTGCCTGCCGCGTTGTTCTGTGCTGATTCTGATCTGAAATTCTACCAACCCATTCGCTGGTCCAAAGGAATGGTTTCGACAGCTCCTCATCATGGGTCGGTTAGTAATGATCATGCCTACTGGAGATTTAAAGTCGAGAGTGGTGGGTNNTTGGTTGAGAACTCACCACAGAAGAGTAAATGAGCTTGCAAAGTTTCTTATCTCAGCGAATGGTCAGTTCATAGAGAGTACATATTGTACAGATAAGCAGCGGGTAAGCATAGAATTATGGTCTCACAAAGGTCAATGGAAGGTTATTCGAAGAACGGGCTTTCTCCATAAGTAACATATGCTCAGATAGGAGGCATATTTGCAGAATTCAAGATTGAGTTTTTTGAGTTCGCTGTTAAGAGCTGTGGATGCATGAGTTTCTGGTTTTGTGAATTTCACAAGCGCTGTGTTTCTCAGTGCCTAACCCAATTACGAAGACACTTGTATTGCTTCTGGCGATCATGATACTTTCAAATATATCATCAACACGCTATTTTGATATAGCTTTAACACGAGACTTCAAAAATGCCTAGAAGAGTTTGCATCAGATACAAGGATTTCGATCTTCTGAGAATTATCCCATTTCCGGCCGGGAGAGAACTGACTTCACCAGTATCTGTCGAGAGTAGGTCTTTATGATCGGAGATTACGATTGAAAGTTGGAAATTAGGCTCAGATGGTGGAGAGGAAGAGAATCTGCTTTGGCAATTCTGGCTCTCGTCTTTCTCTCTTATTCTCTCGTTCTCTCCGCGTTCAAATGAGATTTCTCGTCTCTTCAGGTACGGTACTCTTCTTGAAGATCGGAGTCTCGAAAGACAGTACCCAAATTCGGCAATTCAAAGCAAAGAAAGATCACATTGTTATTGACACCAAATCCGCAAACGTTGTTGAGGTATTCATTGTCGGCGCTGATTTTGATCCTAAGAAGTTCATGAGAAAGTGGGAGATGTTTGACTTACTGTATACTGTTGCTCCTATGGAGTATTTTGTGAATGGGAAGCTGAGTAAAGGATTCTTGAACCCAAAATATCGGGCGATCTATTCCGGGAAAGAGAGCCTTTTCAGGTTCAAGGCTAGAATAAATGACCAGGTTGGAATAATGGCTGCTTGGTATCCGGATGATAATATTGATGGTTCTAAGCAGAGATCTTTCATCTCGTTCTATGAGAATGGGGATTATCTGAGATTCATGGCTTGCGCACCTGTCGAGTATTATTATCATGACGGCTCCAAATCAGAAAGAAAACCAGCTTATAAATGGCAGCTAGAGAGATCACAGCAAAGAATGTCTTCTGCAGAGTATGATCACTGGAAATGCTACTTTGAAAGCCTTGAGAGTGAGAACAAAAACAATGGTATTCTTTCAGATGGTTTCTCTCTTGAAGCGGCCACTCATAAATGCATACTGGGATAAACTGTGGTTCTGTAGCTCTTACTGCTCTGGTTTTGGTTGTTGAGTTTTGCAAAGGATCTGTTTTTCACTTCTACAGCTGAAAGGCTAGCAAAGTCCATTGTTGCTTTTCCCTTCAGAAAGCAGCGCGTATTCGAACCGATGCTCCAGTTTTCTTATTGTCAAAGTTTTCAGAGTCCTGTCTCGAATAAGAAGCAGGAAGGGGCTTATTCCTTCCTGCCGTTAGGGTGTGTGTGTAGTACAGTTCCAAGTTTCATAAAACCACGTTGTCAGTCAACGGTTCGCCGTTCTCTGAAAGAGCCGCTATCCGCTTAAAGGCGATGAACCCGCTGGTCGCTCGAAGAACCGCTATCCGCTTAAGGGCGATGAACCCGCTGATCGCTGGAAGAGCCACTTGCTAGAAAACGCTTTTCGTTTAGAGGCGTTTCAAATACGCCGCTGAGAACGAAAAATGTGCATTATGTCAAAGATGCAGAACAAAGACATTCAAAACGTTGGTGTTCGCTTTTCTTAACTGGTTGGTGCTAGCCTAATCCTGGAGGTGAGCTTATGACCTATTCTTACGAAAAACTCGACGTCTACAAACTCAGCATGGCCTTCGCATTTGATATCTATCAGACTGTCTCTTCATTCCCTGAATATGAAAAGTTTGGTCTTTCTTCCCAGCTTAGAAGAGCCGTAATATCCGTTCCTTCAAATATCGCAGAAGGATCAGGAAGGCAACATAAAAAGGAATATGCCCAGTTTCTCTATCTCTCTAAAGGCTCCCTCAGGGAGGTCATAACACAGCTTGAATTGTCAAAGATGCTCGGTTACATAGATCAAGAGACTCATGAAAAACTTCGTGAAACAGCTGATAGACTCCACAGAATGCTGAACCGCCTAATTACCAGCCTGAAAGTCTCGCCCGACTGAGAAGTGTTCCCAAGCTCTTCGCTCTTGGCTCTTCCAAGCGGGTCCGTGCTCTACCCAGCGTACAGCGATCAGCGGCTCTTCCCAGCGGGTCCTTCATCATTCACCCGATCTCCTGGCATCCTGCTGTTCCCTCGCCCCTTTTCGGCTGTGGAAATACTT
>NZ_DJHG01000112.1:0-1733 GCF_002432955.1 Mesotoga sp. UBA5825
CCGGGTGCAGCGCGCAGTAGGCGTCTGCCTCACTTAATCATACAAGACTCTCTCCCTGAACTCTTCAACCAGCTCCGGAGAGTTGTTGGCAACGAGAACATTGGGATCTAGAAGGTCAAGAGGTTCCTTAAGACAGCTTCCAACGAAGCCACCGGCTTCCTTCACCAGCAGGACTCCGCTGGCAACATCCCATGGCTTGAGTTTCTCTTCCCAGAATATATCTGCCCTGCCGGCTGCAACGTAGGCAAAGTCAAGACACGCGCTTCCCGTTATTCGAACGCCTCTACATATCTTTATCGCTCGATTAATTCTCCTCGTAATTCTCTCAAAAGACGTCTCGGATGAGTACTGAAGGCCAACATGACTTGTAGCTTCTCGAAGCTCTTTTGTTTTGCTAACCCAAATCCGTTTATTGTTTAAGTAGGCACCCTGACCCTCAATTGCATGGAATGTCTCCTTCCGGTTGTGATCATAGGTAACTGCCAATACGACACGATTTTCTGTGTACAGAGCAATCTGTGTCGAATAGTGAGGATTTGACTTCGAGAAGTTTGTCGTGCCGTCCACAGGATCAACTATCCACATTGTTGAGGATCTAACATCTGGTCCCGACTCTTCTCCGAGATACGCGGCATCCGGGAAGAGATTGTGAAGAAACGACTTGAGATTTTCTTCTATCTCGAGATCAACCGAGGTAACAATGTCCTTGTACCCGGACTTTCGTTCAACCGAAAACTCTTCCTTCGAGACCTTCCTCCATAGTTCAGGAAGATAAGCTCTGATTTTCCTGCTGAAGGTATTGAGAAGCAGATTATCCACGCAGCTTCACACCAATCTCTTCAGTCTCTTTTAAAACCAACTCGATTAGAGAGTTTATCTCTTCGTCGGTAAGGGTCTTTTCGAAAGATTCAAAAGCTAGAGTAACTGTTATGCTCCTGTATCCATGTTCAATGCCTTTTCCTTCATACAGGTCGGAAACCCTTACTTCGTTGAAAAGGGTTCCTTCTAGAGTATCGGTTATCAGCTTTTCAAGCTGCCCATAGTCTATAGAGTAAGGAACAAGGAACGAGAGATCTCTGAAGACTCTTGGGAATGGAGAGATCTTCTTTACTCCGGAAAACTCTTTCATCATGCTTTCAATTAAGGTTACGTTGAGTTCTGCAATAAACACTTCACCGCTTTTGATTTCGTAAAGAGAATCGGCTATTGCTGGATCTACAGCACCAAGGAAGCCCGCTCTTGCACCCTCAATCTCTACAGAGACTGCTTTCCCTCTTTCGAGCCAAGGGGCTGATGAAGGCTTGTACGCAGGAGTTAAACCGTAAAGTGAGAAGAACTCGTCGATTATTCCCTTGATAGTGAAGAAGTCGATTACCCTCTTGTCGGAATAATCCTGTGGATTCTCTCTTCCTGTAGCCACAAAACCTAACGCAGTTGTTTCGCACTGCTTCTCAAGTGGATTGAAAACCGAAGCTATCTCGAAGAGCTTGATATCTCTGTTCTGTCTTCTGAAATTGTAGGATGCCGCAGCTAAGAGATTATAGACTAGCGATGGCCTCAAGACAGCCATATCCATCGACAGCGGATTCCTCAAAGCGATGCAATCGACTCCTTTGTTTACTTTTGCAATCTCTTCGGGATTTACGAAACTGTATGTGACAACCTCGTCGAAACCATTTGCGACCATCAGATCCTTAAGTCTCTTCTGCCTCTTCAAAGACTCCGGTACGCCA
>NZ_DJHG01000112.1:1814-21190 GCF_002432955.1 Mesotoga sp. UBA5825
CTGCCGATCTCTTCAACAAGATCAATTTCCAGTTTTGTGTCGTATGCTCGAAAAGCAGGTGGTCTTACCTTCCAGCCATCATCTGTGCGCTCGACTGAAAACTCCAGGCTTTCAAGTATTCTGCCGATCTTCTCTGGCGGAACTGCTCCTCCAAGTCTCTCACTTACGTACGACTCTCTTAGCTTTATATGCTGAAGCTCGGGCACCCTTCCGGCATCGACGATGTTCGAACCTACGTTCGCGCTACAGAGCTGCTTCATTAGATCGGCCAGTCGTCTTATCACGTAAATCGAATCTTCGTAGTCTATACCTCTCTCAAATCTGTACGAACTGTCTGTAGAGATCCCAAGCTTCCTTGCAGTCTTTCGGATTCTCACGGGATCAAACACGGCAACCTCTAGCAGAACTCTTTTCGTAGTTGAATAGACGCCCGATTCCTCACCACCCATAACTCCCGCAAGGGCTAGAGGGGTTTCGCCATTTGTGATCAGCATATCGTTGTTATCAAGCTCCACGGTTTTTCCGTCGAGGAGTTCCAGCTTTTCTCCGTTTCTTGCCTTGCGAACAACTATTTCGGTTGATCCAATCTTCTCCACGTCGAATGCGTGAACAGGATGACCGGTCTCAAGCATCACGTAATTCGTTATATCCACTACGTTGTTTATCGGCCTGAGACCTGCCGCAACCAGTCTCTTCTTCATCCAGAGAGGAGACTCGCCGATTTTCACATGGTCCACCAGAAGGGCCGTGTATCTGATACAGCCATTGTCGTTCAGCTTCACCTTCAGAAAAGGATCATCTCCGGTCTGAATCGACTCATCCACTTCAGGTCTCGTGATCTTCTTTTCAAAGATCGCACCTAGTTCTCTCGCCAATCCAACGACAGAGAGACAGTCTCCCCGGTTGGCCGTCAATTCCACTTCGACCACCGGCGAGTCGAGCCCAAGCAGTTCAACCACGGAATCCCCCGGTCGACCTTCTTCAAGTCTCAATATAGTAAGTGATTTGTCCTCCAGACCCAACTCCTCAAGAGAAAGGAACATTCCTTCCGATTCAACTCCAAGGAACTCCTTTTTCTCGATCTTCATTCCTGAAAGAGAGGAGCCTTCAGGCAACACGGCGACTGTTTCGCCTTTCTTGACAGTCAAGTCTGCTGTAACCACAGTTATCTTACGAGCACCGATGTCAATCTCGGTTATTTGAAGCCTTTCACTCTCAGGGTGAATACCTGTTGAAACAATCCTTCCCACCAATGCTCCCTCGACATAACTCCAGGGATACTCAACACCTGCAACTTCAGTACCGCTCAGTGATAAGCTATTGCCGAGTTCCTCAGGGGATTTGTCGCTTATATCAATGAAGTCACCAAGCCATTCGAGATACAGTCTCATATTACAGCCCTCCTGTAACCCCTAAGGAAGCGTCTATCGTTCCGAAGAAGGTCCCTGATGTCTTCAAGATCGTACTTCAGCATCGCAATTCTCTCAAGACCCGTTCCGGCAGCAAAACCACTCCAGACTTCAGGATCGTATCCTACGCTCTTAAATACGTTCGGATGTACCATGCCTGCTCCAAGGATCTCTAGCCATCCACTGCCTCCACAACTTCTGCAGCCTTCTCCGTTGCAGATCCCGCAACTCACATCGACTTCAAAGCTCGGCTCCGTAAACGGGAAGAAGCTGGGACGTAATCTGATCTTCCTGTTATCGCCAAAGAGCCTCTTGACAAAATGGTCTAGCGAGCCCTTCAAATGGCTTACCGATACTCCCTTATCCACGAACAGGATCTCAAACTGATGGAACATAGGAAGATGAGTAGCGTCGGGAGTGTCCTTTCTATAACAGGTCCCAGGCGCGAATATCGCGAGAGGCGGGTTTCTTGACTCCATTGTCCTTATCTGAACGGGAGAAGTATGCGTTCTGAGGAGTCTGCCGTCTTCAAGATAGAAAGTATCCTGCATGTCTCTTGCGGGGTGCCACTCAGGAGTGTTCAAAGCCTCGAAGTTGTAGTAGGTTGTCTCAATCTCCGGACCCGTCGTTACCTCGAAACCCATGCTTACCCAGATACTCTGGACCTCTTCCATTGTCTGGCTGATCAAGTGTAGAGAACCTATATCCCTCTTCTTGCCCGGAATTGTGTAATCGAGCCTCTCGGATTTCTCTCGTTCTATCCTGGCCGTTTCTTCAAGTTCGTTTCTGCGAGTACTCAGAGCCTCTTCAATCGCATTCTTATACTCGTTGACCGTCTTTCCAAACTCTCTTCTCTCCTCAGGAGGAATCTCTTTCAACTTCTTCATAAGCGAGGTTATCAAACCCTGCTTCCCGACGAGCCTGGATTTCTCTTCCTGAAGTGAGTTTAAATCAGATATTTTCATCACTCTAGTGAGGACTTCTTCCAGATTAATGTCTAGTCCTTTCATTATTGCACCCCCAAGAAGCGTTTGAAGTTATCGTTATCTTGTCTTGCAGTCTGAACAAGAGCCCTTGTAGATGACCTCGAGCGACTTCACCTCGAAATCGTTCAGTTCAGGAGGAAGTCTTCTCATGCAAGCTTCAAAGTATTTGATTGGGATGTCGAAGACTCTACCGCAGGTATTGCATATGAAGTGACTATGAGGCTTGAGATTAGGATCGTATCGCCTGGAAGTCTTAGTTACAGCAATAGCCCTAATGATTCCTTCCTTTTCAAGAACTTCCATTACGTTATAGACTGTAGCCATTGAGATATTTGGATAAAGTTCTAAAGCAGATCTAAAAACTTCCTCAGCTCCCGGATGACCTTCATGATCTCTGAGAATCCGGATTATCGCAACTCTCTGAGGAGTGATCCTGTAGCCCCTGCTCTTGAGAAGAGCTATCGTCTCCTTGATCTCCATAATTCTATAGCCTCCAAAAAAGGTTTGATTGATTATACAACAAAATTCATTCAATTTAGAAAAAGATTTATGAAAACCTCAATAAGACTTGCTTCTAGAAGAAGGCAGCTTCAATCAATAGAGGTCTTCAAGAAGAGCCTTCAGGGTTTTAGTATCCACCATCCCAAGAAGACTAACCGCTGAAGAGGCCGAGAGTTTCTCAATTGCATAGCTGAATCCGTTTGCTTCCGCCATCTGAGCAGAGAACTTCTGAAGGTAATCCGGCTCAGAATTGAAAGAGAAGTACAGGACCATTCGTCCGAATTCCGGAGAGTACATGAGAAGTGTGTACAGATAGGTCTTACCATCAGTTGCGAAATCCATTGAAGACCATGCGAAATGCCTTTCGAGCATAGCTTCAGAAAAATAGACCGGCGGACGAACAATAATCATGCCGTCGGTAGCATTTGAAAGCTTGGTCAGAGCTTCATGAGACATCTCTGAGTAGTTTCTATAACTTGCACTAATTGAATGAAATGGATAAGACTTGACGAGCTTAAGAAGTCTATAGTTATCGTCATAAGTAACATCAAATGAGAGATCACCCGAGGAAATCGTAATCTTTCTGCCGCTTGGCAAATCAAGAAAGAGATTGATCGTATAAGATTTGCTATTCACTAGATCCACGAAATTGTCTTCGAAATCCTTTATCTTTGTTATCGGCTCAAAGGCAACGCTTCGCGTTCGGAAAATGGCATAATGGCCCGAGCTATTCCTAACCCAACCAAACTCACCCTTCGTTGTCGAGTAAGAAGTGACCAGCTTGTACGGACCAGATTTTATTACTCGCTCGTTCTTCGCAGTAGTAACTATTCCGCTCTCTTGTACGTATCTGTCTACTTCATACGAAGAGTTCTTGAGTGCATTAACAAGCGTCGTTAACTCTTCAACAGCATCCTTTCCAACCGCCAGCCCGACAGTAAGCAATAGGACAACGAGTACGGACAGCTTTTTCACGGCGATTTCACTCCTTTTGTGTCTTAGAGCGCGTATAGATCAATAAGTTGTGTTGATTCCGGAGATCTCAAAGTCATTGTTCACAGACGATTCATTCAGGAAGCCCAGAGAACGTTCCATCTCTTTCTCCATGACCACAATATCATTCATCTGTGAATCAGCATGCGAGAAAACAGTCAAATTAACCCTGAGTCTCTCGTTCAGAGTCGAACTGTAACCAAGAACGTTTGCAAGTTGATAGAGATCGCCCTTTTTCTTGATTAGAATCGTATTGCCAGTGAAGAATGATACTGAAAACAGACCAAGAACTAGACATGCGGCCACAGTTCCGAGCATCTTGTAGGGTCTGCTCTTTAGCTTCTTGATCTTGCCAACAGTCCTCTTCTTAAGCTCATCAGAAGGTCTGTAAGAGCAGCTTTCCTTAAGAGCTCCAATCACCTTCACATAACTCCTAATTTCCTTCTTCTCATCTACCCTCATTTCCTCTAAAGGGATCTCGCGATCCAAAATGCGGACAAATCTCAGTTCATCCAATGTAACCTACCTCCTCGAGCATCTCCTTGAGTCGCTTTCTTGCATAGTGTAACCTGCTTTTCACCGTTCCGACCGGCTTTTCAAGTATATCGGCGATCTCCTCGTACGACAGGTCATCTATGTCTCTCAACTTAATCAGCAAACGATCATCTTCGGAAAGCTTGCCAACCACTAACATGAGTTCTTCAAAAGAAATCTCGTCCATAACTTCCCCAAAAACGTTCGTAGTTGCCGGCGGCTCAAATGTTACTTTGTCTTCGCTCTCTACGAAATCAGTCAAGAACTCGTTGTTCCGTTTTCTCTTGGCCAATGTGTCTTTGCAAACATTCACCGCAATCCTGTATAACCAAGTCGATAGTTTGGCGTCTCCACGGAACTTCTTGACGTTCTTGAAGACTTTTATAAAGACTTCCTGGATAACATCTTCTACATCATCATATCCAAGATACGATTTGATAACACTACCCAATCTCGGGGCGTAGTCATCATACAAGACTTCGTATGCCCAAACTTTCTTCTTCTTCAGTCCGTCTAGTAGCTTCTTTTCGTCCAACCATACCACCCTAATCTGTTCTATATGACGATGGAGAAGCGAACAGGGTTCAACTTCGCAAGTTAATTATACTAATTAATCGAGATTAATCATATCAATCCATTATAGACTGCAAATTCTTTTTACATGCGAATCATAAAATGAAAATAGCAAAACGCAGGAGCTCGACCTGTGTAAGAGAAGCAAATCAATGCAGGTCGAAAAAAACAAGCAAATCCGATAAAATTAAAGACGTTGGAACGAAACAGACTTTCATGGAGGTGAAGTATTGAAAAAGGAAGAAGTCAAGAAGCTCGGTGAAAAGCTTACTTTGAAGAAGAAGAACGCCTGGTTTACGCTCGACAGAGATGCGGTCTTTGCCTATTCAAAAGATTATATGAACTTCATTGGCAAATCTGTAACAGAACGTCTGGCTGTCAGACATCTTGTGGACCTTCTCCAGAAAAATGGTTTCAAACCCCTCTCTTCATTCGAGGAAAGCGGCGTTAAAAAGGGTGACCGCATATTCATCACCAAAGGCGGCAAGGCGCTAATTGCAGCAGTCATCGGTGAAGACCTCAAGGACGGTATCGACATGATTGCAGCTCACCTCGATGCCCCCAGATTGGATCTCAAGCCGAGTCCTCTTGTAGAAGATTCGGAGCTTGCAATGCTCAAGACACATTACTACGGAGGAGTCAAGAAGTATCAGTGGCTAAACATACCTTTGGCCTTCGTAGGTACGGTAGTCAAGAGCAATGGAGAATCTGTTGATGTCTCTATTGGAATGAGCAGCGATGATCCTGTATTCGTGATTTCCGATCTTCTCCCTCATTTGGACAACAGGGAAGGCGATTTCAGAAAGGTCTTTCAAGGAAAGGATCTCAATGCCATGTCCGGATCTATTCCTATAACGGACGTCAAAGACTTTGAGAATCCAGTGAAGCTGATGTTCCTTAATCTGTTGTATGAAAAGTACGGACTTGTTGAAGAAGACTTCTTTTCTGCGGACATCCAGCTTGTGCCGGCTATCGAACCGAGGGAAGTTGGACTTGATCGATCTATGATCGGTGCTTACGCGCATGATGATAGGGTCTGTTCATACACTGCTATAACAGCACTCAAGGATATGTCTTCAATAGAGAACCCAAAGAGGACTGCAATGGTCCTTCTCTTCGACAGGGAGGAGATAGGAAGTGAAGGCGTTACAGGAGCAAAGGGGCGGTTTTGGGTCGCCTTTATCGAGAAGCTTCTCAATCTTTCTGGAGAGAAGGGGCTTTACGAGATCGACTTCCTTCTCGAGAAATCCAGAATGATATCGGGAGATGTTGCCGCCGGATTTGACCCGACCTTCAAGGATGCTCACGATCAAACAAATGCAGCAAGATTCGGATATGGAATTGCAATATTGAAATACACGGGCTCCAGAGGAAAGTCAGGAACCAGCGAAGCCAGTGCGGAGTTCATGGGCTATGTGCGAAACCTTCTGAACGAGAAGGGAGTGCACTGGCAGAGTACGATCTTAGGAGAAGTCGATAGGGGCGGCGGAGGGACAGTTGCGAAATTCTTCGCCGAAAGGGGCGTCACCGTAGTCGATGCAGGAACGCCGGTTTTCGGAATGCATTCACCATTTGAGATTCTCTCAAAGGTGGACCTATACGAAACATATAGAGCATACAAAGCCTTCCTGGAGGGAGGCGATGTCTAGGTCTGACTGCTCACCTACGGCAGTGTCGGAATGGATAGTAGAAAACTTTCCTAGAGGTCGCGACTATGAAGAACCTTTCAAGGTTTTGGTGAGCACAATATTGAGTCAGCGCACAAGAGATGAGAATACCGAGGAAGCCTCACGCAGGCTTTTCTCGGTTTATCCCGATCCTGAATCGCTTATGAAAGCTCTCCCGGAAGACCTGTACGAGCTGATAAAAGCATCCGGGATGTACAGGCAGAAGGCTTCCAGAATAATCAACTGCGCAAGAATAGTCGTAGAAAACTTTGGAGGGGTTGTCCCCGATACCCTTGAAGAGCTTGTTACAATTCCCGGAGTTGGCAG
Source organism: Mesotoga sp. UBA5825 (assembly GCF_002432955.1). Classification (NCBI taxonomy): domain Bacteria; kingdom Thermotogati; phylum Thermotogota; class Thermotogae; order Kosmotogales; family Kosmotogaceae; genus Mesotoga; species Mesotoga sp. UBA5825. The sequence goes on from NZ_DJHG01000112.1 coordinate 8,805, forward strand.
AAAGACGGCTAACATCGTTCTAAACGTTTCATTTGGAAGGGAGGCCCTGGCAGTTGACACCCATGTTCACAGAATCGCAAATAGACTGGGATGGGTGAAGACGAAGAGGCCCGACGACACCGAATTTGCTCTGATGAAGATCTTGCCGCCCAAGATATGGGGGCCGGTGAACGGGTCAATGGTTGAGTTCGGCAGGGAGATCTGCAGACCTGTAGGCCCAAAGTGCGACATTTGTGGAATCAGGGAGTGCTGCGACTACTTCTCTCAGGTCTTTGTGCAAACCACCGGGAGATAGCGACAACGGAGATAATTATAATTCCCAAGGCCGAACTTAAGAACCTTGCCTCCAGTAGATAGCGGCTTCCGTTCAGTCTGTAGATGGCAACGGCAAAGGTAGGGAAGTCTTTGCTACCGAGTATTAGCGATCCGCCAAATTCGCCCATAGAAATGGCGAAGACCACCGTTGCAGCGTAAATAATCGTGCTTCTAAAGAAAGGGATTATCATATACCATACGCGTGCAAGTTTCGAAGCACCGTCGAGTTGCGCCGCCTCAAGGAAGGCAAGCTCAGCACCGATCACCTGGCCACTTATGTAGTTCAAAGCAACGGGCAACGAAATCACAATGTAAAGCAGCACCAGCAGCAGTGGAACAGGGAAACTCCCAAATGCTGTGAGATACGAAACAGCTAGAATCGAAGGTGTTACGGACAGAGCTATCAAAGACACTATTCTCAGATATCTCGATCCTCGAGTGGTGTGCCTTGCTTGCCACGAAAGAAAAAAGGCGATTGTTACCGTCACAACGGCTGCAAGAAATGAAAGCGTTATTGAATTGACCAATGTGTTGACCAATCCCGTGCCGAGAAGCACGATCTTTTCTGTAAACAGCTTCGTTATCCTCTCGAAGATGAATTCCTTTCTGGTCCAGTCGTAGAATGAACTGAAGAGAGCGCCTAGAATCGGTATCCACTCGAAGAGAACAAATATCCATGAGTAGATGCCCGTGAATCTGTTCTTTTCCAGATACTGCTCACCATGTTCAAAGGGCGAACTCTTCTCGCTCAGCGAAATGAGTAATCCGAAAACCATAATAAATGCGAACTGAACTGCGGCAAGAACGACTGCATTCTGCGGTGCAGCCAAAAGCCTGAAATTCATATAGATTGAAACTTCCAGGGTAGCGAATTGCGCCCCGCCCAATACAAGAACAACGGCAAAAGAGGTGAAACAGTAAGTGAAGATCAGAAGCGCGGAATTGATAATTGCCGGTGTAACAAGAGGTAGTTCTACTCGCAGAAGTCTTCGTATCCTCCCCGATCCGTCTATCTTAGAACTTTCCAGCACATCTGAAGGCAAATTTCTGAGCGCATTCCCAAGAACTAGTATAACTATTGGTGCGTTATAGAAGACGTGTCCAAGTAAGACTGCTCCAAGAGAATAAAGAATCTGTACCCTCTCCAGACCGGCAAAAGACATCAGGTTGTTGAAGAGTCCATTTCTGCCGTAAACTGCCAGGAAGCCTATTGCCATCGATATGCTGGGAAAGAAGAACGGTATATAGGTTGTTATTCCCAATAGACGTGAAAGACGACCGTTGCTTCTGGCATAGTGAACTGCCGCCGGGAAACCGACGATCATTGCCAGAAATGTACTTAGAAGCGCCTGCTTGACCGTGAACCCGGCAATCGACCTGAACGAGGGCGACGAAATCACTGAAAAAATCGTATCTAACTCTAGATTACCGAAGGCAAAGAATAACGGCAGCAAAACAACGGCCGCGATCCCAACTGCAGATATTGTCAGAAATTTACCTTTCGTATATTACCGCTTCCCACTTGGAGATGAGTTCGGAAAGATCCACCTCGGCAGATAGTTTCAGAATCTTCTCCGGTTTGACGGCATAATCGAAGGCCGGGGGCATCTCTACGTCTATTACAGGGAACATCCACTGGTTAAGGGGAATATGACGCTGAAAGTCCTCACTCAGAAGAAAGTCCATGAACATTTCAGCATCGTGCAGATTTTTCGTCCATCTTATGATTCCCGCTCCCTCAATCTGGACGTAACCCCTGCCCTCTGGAATTATTGTCATATAGACCGATTCACCGTAATAATGCATTGAATATGCTCCATCCGTGGCATAAGAAACCATTATTGGAGCCTCTCCGGACTCGAATTTCTGGAAAGAGTCGTCCCACCCGAGAGAAACTGTGAGTATCGAGGGCTTGAAAGCCTGCCAGAATTCCTCAAATCGCTCGCCAAAAAGCAGATAAGTCCAAGCGAGGAAAGATAGACCGGTACTCGAGGTTCTGGGATCTTGAATAATCACGCTCCTTCGATACTCCGGCCCGGTTAGATCCCAAAGCGTTTCGATGGAATCTTTTATCTGGCTGGTATCACATATTAGCGCGATCCCTCCGAAATCATATGGGGTTAGTCTCCACTGACTATCGAGTAGAAGATCATTATCAAAGATCTTCTCATAGCCTAGGGGTCTGTAAGAAAGAAAGATACCTTCTTCGAAAGCACGTCTCGAAAGAAGGTTATCGATTCCAATCACGACATCTCCATCGAAATTCTCGCGCTCGGAAATAATCAAGCTCAGCAGAGAACCCGAATCTCCAACAGCGCGAAACTCAACTGCAATTCCCGTTTTTTCTGTAAACTTCGAAAAAGTCTCTTGCGCGAGCGGTTGAAGGGAATCGTATGAATATACCTTGAGCGGCAACACTGTCGAAAATGGAATGAAGAGGATCAATGATAAGACCAGAAATGCTCTTCTCATAAAAAACACCTCCTGCAGGAAATTACCGGAGGCGCTAGCCATGGCCTTCCCTACGCCGGTGCTAACCGGATCAGGTTCTTGGGGTCTGCTTTCAGCACTCTCAGCCTTCTGGGCTCCCCCGGCACTCAATTATAACACTACGCTTTTGGTGATACAATTGACCAGGAGGTGGTCGCTTGAAGGCTGCAATCCTTCTTACCGGGGACGAAATCACCAGAGGCGTGGTCAAAGACAGTAATGGAGGTTATCTCGCAGAGAGTCTTACGGCACTGGGATTTGAAGTCCAGTCAATCGTTGTAGTTCCGGACAGCAGGGAATACATAAGCCACGAGATAAAAACGGCTCTTAGTAGAGCTGATCTCCTCCTAATAACAGGAGGACTTGGAACCACATTCGATGACATTACTCTTCAGACTGTTGCCGACTATCTCGGCAGGGAGCTGAGCTTCGATAGCGAGTATTATTCTGCATTAGAAGAAAGCTTCCTTAAGCGGTTTTCCAGAGAAGCCCCTGCGGGACTGAAGAGGCAAGCTCTCGTTATGCAGGACTCGGTTCAGCTTCCGAACATCTCTGGTAGCGCCAGGGGATCATTTGTGAGAACAGAGAACAAGGAGATCGTTATTCTTCCCGGACCTCCGATGGAAATGGAAGCGGTCTTCATGGAAGCCCTCAAACACATTACTCTGCCGCCCAAGATGTTTTCTAGAACGATCGGATTCCTGGATCTTACTGAACCAGAAGTAGAAGACTTCACTGAGGAGATGCTTTCCAGGTTCTCTGGAGTAAAGTTCGTAACAAGAGTACGTTATTTCTCTGGTCCAACAGTGATCCTGTCCGCGAGTGACGAGTCTGTTCTCGAAGAGGTTTGCCGCCTCTTCTCCGAGCGGTGGAAAGGGTACATCTACACAACAAGCGGCGAGGAACTGGTTGAAGTGGTTGTCAAAGGGCTTCGGGAAAAGAACCTGACAATTTCCGTAGCGGAATCCTGTTCAGGAGGACGCCTTTCTGCACTTCTCACTTCGGTTCCCGGAGTCTCAGATGTCTTTTCTGGAGGCATCGTATCTTATTCGAACGAATCGAAGATGTCACTCCTGAAAGTCAGTGAGAACTCTTTGAGTCAACACGGTGCCGTCTCTGAAGAGGTGGCCTTCGAAATGGCCGCGGGGACAAGTCGTCTCTTCGGAACTGATGTGGGCCTTTCCGTCACTGGAATAGCAGGTCCTTCGGGAGGGTCAGATCTTAAACCCGTGGGCCTTGTCTGCTCTGCAGTGAGGATTGCAGATTCAATAGAGACCTACACCGACAGATTCAAGGGAGCCAGAGAGACAATCCAGCTAAGAGCTGCAAGCACTGTTTTGAAAAGGCTTTGGAGGTTGTTTTGGAACGAGTATTATATAGAGTAAACGACCCGATTTCCTGGGTCGAGAAGAAAATCGAAAAGTATTCTGCAACTGTAATCATTTTTCCCAGCGAGAGAATGCTGGAATCCTTCATCGACATACATTCCAAGCATGAGGGTGATGGATTCTTCTTCTCTCATGATGTCTTCCCATTTGAAGACGTCGGGACTTCTCCCAGGATAAGGTCTGAACGACTCGCGTTGCTCAGAAAGCTGCTTCTCGGAGAGCTCAGAACCGTGTATACGTCCTTCCATGGTCTTCTGAGAAAGACAGTGCCAATCGAAGTCTTCGAAGGCCTTTCGCTGAAGGTTGAAGTTGGAGGTCCGCTCACTCTCCACGAGGACCACCTGCAGAGTCTGGGATATTCCAGGGCGTTTTCCGTCACAATTCCCGGGGAATTTGCCGTTAGAGGAGGAATTGTCGACATCTTCATTCCTGGGACTGAAAGACCGATTAGAATAGACACTTTCGACAGAGAGATAGAATCGATCAGAAGTTTCGATCCGGCAACTCAGAAGAGTCTTCAAAGGCTGAATGAAGCTTATGTAACTCCTGCTGCTGAGGGCATCACCGCCTCACCGCACAGGGAACTCGCTCTGAAAAGAATTTCCAGCGCAGAAAAGGCAATTGGTGGCTCGGATGAGTTTCTTCGGGACCGCCTGGACACGATGGATACCATTGCAGGAATCTTCTACGAGCGGCAATCGATTCTTCTTGACTTTCTTGAAAACTACAACGTAGTCTTTGTCAATCCAGACGATGCGTTAGCTGAATTTGGGCGAAGAGAACGCGAGACTCTTGAACTCCTTTCGGACAAAGCTGTTAGAAAGTTCCTCTACATCAGATTCGGTGGAGTGTCCTCAGAAGTGCTACTGAAGTTGAAGGATTATTCCATCGTATCTGACGGAGAAGTCTCCTCTCTTGATTACGACTCGGAGCTCGGCGAGGAGCTTGAGATAATCAAGAGACCAAGGAGAGAAGAAGAGTTTTTGCCGAGAATACCGGTGGTTGACTGGACGGAGCTGGAAGAGGGAGATTTTGTTGTCCACAAGGAGTACGGCATTGGTCGTTATCTTGGAGTAAGAACAGTGGAGAACATTCTAGGAACCAGAGAGTATCTTCTCCTGGAATACAGAGATGCAAATAAGATCTACGTTCCGGTCGACAGGGTCGATCGTGTTCACAAATACATAGGAAACACCGAAGGAATTCAGTTGAACTCCTTGAGAGGTACTGCCTGGAACAGACAGAAATCGAAAGTGAAGAGAGAAGTGAAGGCTTTGATTGAAGAACTGTCAAACCTTTACGGCTCAAGAGAGGCCTCGTCAGGAATTCCTTTGATAGGCGAAAGCGAGATGGAGAAGAGCTTCAAAGAAAGCTTCCCGTATCTCGAGACAGAAGATCAGCAGAAGGCAGTCGAAGAAGTACTTGACGACCTGAGTACCAACAAGCCGATGGATCGTCTAATAAGTGGCGATGCTGGATACGGAAAAACCGAAGTGGCTCTGCGTGCAACCTTCAGAGCAGTTGTCTCCGGGAAACAGGTCGCTGTGATGGTCCCTACGACGGTTCTGGCCAGACAGCACTTCGATAACTTCGAAAGCAGGCTTAGCCCTTTTGGAATTAGGGTAGAGATTCTAGATAGATACAGGACCGACGCCCAGAGAAGCAAGCTCTTGAAAAGGCTTAAGAATGGACAGGTCGATGTCGTTGTAGGCACTCATTCTTTGCTCTCAAAGGAAATCGTATTCGCCGATCTTGGCCTGGTAGTAGTCGACGAAGAACAGCTCTTCGGCGTCCTCCAGAAAGAGCACTTCAAGAAGCTTCGGTTGCAGATACATGTTTTGTCGATGAGCGCCACGCCAATACCGAGAACTCTTTACATGTCTCTTTCGGGTCTCAGAGACCTCTCGGTAATATCTACTCCGCCCGCAGGAAGAACTTCGCCTGAGATATATGTAGGAGCGATAAATGAAAGGCTTATCAGAACGGCAGTACTGAGGGAGACCAACAGAGGCGGTCAAACGATCTTTGTTCACAATAGAGTCGCCGAACTGCCGGAGATTCTCGTGAAGCTGAGAGATCTTCTGCCGGAAGTCAAGATCGACGTTGCTCACGGTCAAATGAACAAGACGGCCTTTGAGCGTACGATAAGGGAATTCTACGTTGGTGAACTAGACATGCTTCTATGCACAACAATAATCGAAAGCGGTGTTGATGTCCCTAATGCCAATACATTGATTGTGAATGATTCCCAGAGATATGGATTGGCCCAACTTTACCAGTTGAGAGGTAGAGTCGGCAGGAGCAATCGGAGAGCCTTTTCATACTTTCTTTACGATCCAAAGAGACTGTCCGATCCTTCGAGAGAGAGGCTGAGGGCTTTGAAAGAGTTCTCGGGAGCCGGAAGCGGAATGAAGATCGCAATGCGGGATCTCGAGATAAGAGGGTTTGGAACGCTGCTTGGCGCAGAGCAACATGGAAACATCAACTCGGTCGGACTGTACCTCTATCGTGAAATGGTAGATAAGGCTATGAAAGAGCTAAGAGGGGAGTTCGAAATCGGTGTCGAGGAAAGGACTGTAGATACGGAACTGAAGAATATTCCGTTCGATATGGTGATCCCTGAGGAGTATGTCTCCGATTCTATAGAGAGGTTGAAGATCTACAGAAGAATCGCAGCATGTAAAGAAGAGAGCGAAATCGACGAAATAGAAGCGGAACTGATAGATAGATTTGGCCGACTTCCTTCTCAAGTTGTCTCCCTTCTTGAAGCTTCGCGGATAAGACTTGGGGCATTCACTATGGGAATAAAGATCGTTGAGTACGATTCTCACTCGGAAAGCTTAGTTATGACTCACGGCGAAAACCATATCCGCGACTCTCTGGGAGTTAGGAGCCGCAGGTTAATTGTAAACGAAAGGGAAGGGAAATCCATTCTCTATGGAGTGCCCGAAAGACATCTGATGAAGACGCTGAAGACACTCTTCCATGGAGCTGAGAACATTGTTTGAGGATATCATTTGCGCACTTTCAACTCCCAGAGGAGTATCTGCAACGTCTGTTGTAAGATGCTCCGGTCCACGGGTACAAGAGAGAATCCGATACTTGATCTCAGGCCCGAGAAGTCTTCAACCACGAAGGGCATATGTAGCGGAATTTGTCGAAGGCGATCGCTTCATCGATGAGGTCGTCGTTGTTTTCTTTGAAGGCCCGGCTTCCTACACAGGCGAAGATATGCTTGAGATCTCGTTTCATGGAAACCCGATTATTGTGGAGAACGCTTTGGAAGCTCTGTTTCGTGCTGGCTCGAGAATGGCTCTCCCGGGGGAGTTCACAAAGAGGGCGGTTCTGAACGGGAAATTCGATCTTATCAAAGCCGAGGCGATAAACGCCCTTATCACTTCCAAAACAGAGAGAGCTCTGGAAGCAGCCGTGAAAAGCTTTACAGGAGGTCTCAGTGAAGAAGTAGTCTCTTTCAGGGAAAAGATGATTCGTCTTCTCGCCGCCGTTGAAGTTGAACTGAACTATCCTGATGAAGTTGAGACTGATTACTCCTCTCTGCGCGGTGAACTCCTGGATTTGAGGAATGAGATTGCCCATTTCGTGAACAGTTCCGAGAACGGGATAATACTCTCCCGGGGAATCAAAACCGCAATCGTAGGAGAGACAAATGTCGGAAAGTCTACTCTTCTCAACGCTTTGCTGAAACGCGATAGAGCGATAGTCTCAGATCTTCCCGGTACAACGAGGGATACTATTGAAGAAGATCTCAACATAGAAGGTGTTCTGTTTAACGTAGTGGATACCGCAGGAATACGGGAAGCAACAGATGCTGTGGAAGAGTTGGGAATCAAAAGGAGCTTGAAGGCAATCGAGGAAGCCGATTTAGTAATTCTACTGAGAGATCCTCATGACCAGGAAAACCGGGATCTAGAGGAAGATCTTCGAAATGGAAGGAAGCGACTTATTGTTGCAGCAAACAAATCCGATATTCGAAAGATCGAGAGCGGCTCTTACGATGTAATTATCAGCGCGAGAACCGGTGAAGGAATTAGAGATCTCGAGAAGCTCATGCTGAAGAAAACAGATGACATCACCTCGATTGAAGATTCCGTAATTATTAGCGCAAGGCAGAAACAGAAGCTTTCAGATTCGGTAGACTGCATTGACAAATCGATAGAAGCAATAGATAGTTTGATAACTGTCGACGTTGTGAGCACTATGATTGAGCAGGCCGCAAGAAGTCTCGACGAATTGTTGGGAACAAACGTTACAGAAGATTTGCTGAATAGGATTTTCAGCGATTTCTGTGTTGGGAAGTGATCTTAATGACTGGGATTCTCTTACTGCTAGCAGGTTCGGCCACGAGGTTTGTTCTTTCTCCGCTCTGGTACTTTCTGGCATGCACGCCGGCATATATTGTCTTCACCGTGCTGAGGAAGAGATTTGATTACCGCATACTAGCACTTGCTCCTTTGATCCCGATAGTCGCTGAGGTGATCGCCATACTTCTTGGCAATTTCAAGGCAGGCTTCCTTTTTGGAGACATAATCTGCATAATTACTGCACTACTTGGCATGGGAGACGAACGACCAAAAGAAAGACTGATCCGGGATTTGGGGCTCTCTGGAGCCGAAAACAGAATGCGCGTAAGCTCCATGTTCTATACATTCGGCAGAGTAGCCCAAATCGAGAAAGTAAACATGAGTCAGAGTTACGCCGTTATTCATGACAAAGCCTTTCGCTTCACGGTCGATATCCCCGGAAGCGGAAGGGTCACCATGGTTATTCCGATAGAGAAGATCGAAGAGGTTTCAGTCCATCTGAGCATGTCTTCGGGCGAGCTTTACCTTCCCTCTCTCAGAGACATGTTCCTCCCTGCCAGAAAGATAAAGATGATAGGCAAACCAAAAATAAGGGACTACTTCTTACTTGTGAGGACTTCAGAAGACACCTATTCCTTCTACGAAGAACCTGCGACAGTTCTGAGAATACAGGAGGAGATAGAAGCGGCAAGAAAAGAAACAGAGCAATTAGTGCAGAATCATCCGTCAACTTCCACTTAAAAAGACGGTTGCAGGCTATCGAATGATTGTACTTTCCAGCGAAGATTTTTTCACAACACTGCCAAGTTCTGGTTTCGGGAGCCATTGTTAGTCGCACTTCTCACTTGCTGCGCTATAATTCAATAAGAAGTGAGGTGGTAGATATGGAAGAATCGAGAGAATACCATTTTGACACTCTAGCAATACACGCTGCGGAGCAAGAGGACCAGAACCAGGCACTCAACTCTCCGATATACATGACTTCAACATTTACATTCACTGATTTGCAGCAAGCCGAAGATACCTTTTCCTTTAAGAGGCGGGCATACGTTTATACAAGAGGCGGTAATCCAACCATAAATCTTTTCGAACAGAGACTTGCCACTCTCGAGAACGGAGTGGACGGTGTAGCCTTCTCTTCAGGAATGGCAGCGATCAGTTCGGTGATTCTGTCCTTCTCGGGAGCTGGGGATTCTGTCCTTGCACACAGAAATCTCTACGGCTCAACGTTCGGGTTTCTGAACCACCTTATAGCGAAGTATGGGATCAATACGGACTTCATCGATATGACAGATCTCAACAATGTGGAAAGATCTATCACTCCGAACACAAGGGTGATGTTCCTCGAAACACCGACAAATCCGGCTCTAGAGATAATCGATATTGAGGGCCTTTGTGCCATTGCCCACTTGAAGGGCATAAAGGTGGTTGTCGACAACACGTTCGCAACCCCCGTATTCCAGAAACCTCTGGATTTCGGCGCGGACGTTGTGCTCCATAGTGCTACCAAGTACATATCGGGCCACGGAGACGTTGTTGGGGGAGTTGCGACCTCTAAGGACTTTGATTATATTCAGAAGCTGAAATTCGGATATATGTGTGAACTTGGAGGAGTCATCAGCCCTTTCAGCGCCTGGCTGCTACTAAGGGGCATGAAGACACTCGGGTTAAGGATGGAAAGGCATGAAAGAAACGCGACTGCAATAGCGGAATTCCTAAGAAAAAGGAAGGAAATCGAGAAGACTTCTTATCCGGGGTTCGAGGATCATCCAGGCCACAAATTGGCTGCCAGACAGATGGAAGGCTTCGGCGGAATTATCAGCTTCGAGTTGTGCGGACCAAAGGAAAACGCAGAGAAATTCGTCCAGGGCCTGAAGCTCATAAAACTGGCCGTTTCACTCGGAGATGCGGAGACTCTAGTAGAAGTACCTGCCATGATGACCCACAGAGACTATCCAGAGGAGGAACTTCATAGATTTGGGTTCTCAAGCAAGACAGTTAGAATATCAGCCGGTTTGGAGCATCACTCCGATCTTTTGGAGGACATCGAGGATGCTCTCGAGAAGGTCTACAAATAATGAAGGCGCTTATCTTTGATGAGACTCTGAGACTGAGAGAAGTACCTATTCCGGAAAGGCAACCGGGAACATCTCTTGTCAGGGTAAATCTCGCAGGTATCTGCAATACGGATATCGAAATAACAAAAGGCTACATGAACTTCCGAGGAATTCTCGGCCACGAGTTCCTCGGAACAGTGGTCGAAAGCGACACAAGTTTCCTAGTTGGAAAGAGAGTGGCATCCGAAATAAGCATACCCTGCAAGAAATGTGATCTGTGTGATATGGGACTTTTCAAGCACTGTAGAAACACAAGGACAATCGGCATTGCAGACTACGCGGGTACAATGGCCGAGTACGCCGTTCTGCCGGACGAGAACCTTCACACAATACCCGAGAAAGTTTCCGATAGAAAGGCGGTCTTTGTAGAACCATTGGCTGCAGCCGCCCATGTGCTCGAAAGTGTTGATTTCTCTTCAACTGACAGAGTCTGTCTTATTGGAGATGGGAAGCTTGGTATGCTTATATCGATGGTGCTTTCCGCGAGCGGAGTTGACCATGTACTTGTTGGCAAACACTCAGAGCGAATGAAGCTTCTCGGTGACAATAACAGAGCCTCCTTTGTAAGCGTAAACGAAGCGGACTCCTACGATAGAGACTTTGATGTGGTGGTCGAAGCAACGGGGAATCCCTACGGGCTGGCTTCTGCGTTGAAAGTAGTGAGGCCCCAGGGAAAGATCGTGCTTAAAAGCACCTATGAAGGAACTCCAGAAGTAGACATTACAAGTGTAGCTGTGAGAGAGATTCACCTTATTGGATCGAGGTGCGGGCCATTTGACAAAGCGATCTCGTTTCTTGAAAGCGGACTTGTTGACCCAACAACCCTTATAGCAAAGACGTTTTCCATTGACGAGTCGCTTGAGGCTTTTGAAGCAGCCAGAAGATCTCTCAAAATAATTATAAGGATGGATTAAACTGGACGGCATCTATAGAATGTACTTCTTTGATCTAGATCACACAATTCTCGATTTCGAGAGAAGTGAAATAGAAGCGCTTTTGGAGTTGTTCGACTCTAGAGGGATCGCGTTGTCTGAAGAACAACTCTCATTATACAGAGAAACAAACTCGAAGTGGTGGAGTTATCTTGCGCTTGGAGAAAAGACTAAGGATGAAGTCGTTCTTGGAAGGTTTGTGGATTATTGCAGCTCTATCGGAGTGAGCTTTAGTCCTGAAGAACTGAATGACGAATACCTGACCAGACTTTCAAAGAAGGCATACTTTCTCCCGGGCGCAAAAGATTTTCTCACAACGATGAGGCGCCGCGGAAAGAGAATGGCGGTAATAACGAACGGAGTATACCGCGTGCAACACAACAGATTCCTTTCTGCAGGCCTCCCTGAATTCTTCGAATTCTCTCTTTCCTCAGAAGAGGCCGGCGCTGCCAAACCCAACCCCGAAATCTTCTTCGTGGCAATGCGTAGGGCACGTGTTCAGAAGGATGAAGTCGTATACATTGGAGACAGTCTTGAGTCGGACTACAGAGGCGCAGAAAATGCGGGAATTGACTTCATATGGTTCGGCCCTCATGCTCGGAGGAATCGTGGCCCGATAAACGTAGCAAAGAGCTACGATGAACTACTTATGCTTCTTGTTTGAGTCGGAAAACGGTTTCTGGGTCCGGTCATGCACACGTGCGTAATAAATCGGGTCTAAGGTATGGGGTTTAGGGTCTAGTAAAAAACTAAAGACCTCCTCCGTCGTTTCCAAGATCATTGACGCATCCTTGGATAAAAACGAAACCCAGATCCCGTGCA
>NZ_DJHG01000070.1:0-46991 GCF_002432955.1 Mesotoga sp. UBA5825
CTTCGCCTTCTTGGCACACTACAACTCACAACTTGGAACTCGGAACTGATTCTTTGTTCTTTCCAACCCCCTGCCTGCTGCCACGTTCAAGCAGCACTACGCCGCGTGGGAGCTATCCCCAAAGATCGGTGTGGTAGTTCTCCCTCTTGAGCCTGAATTTAATCTGGAAGTCAACGATTTCTTGCCACTTGAGAGCACTGGTTGTTGAAACGAAGCTTACCATTTCGCTTCCGATTCCGAAGACGGGCTCTATGCTTTTTTCTATACTGGAGTTTTTTATCACGTTGTAGTCAAGCCTGTAGTCGCCAATTATGGCATGGTCTTCGTACATCTTTGCCTTCACACTCTTTCCGTTAAAGACTACTTCATCTTCAATCGGGAAGGAAAGACCCATGTTTCCCGGCATTATCTTGTCGTGCAGCTGAATGACTTCATTCACAGTTGGTTTCGTCCAGCTCTTTCCACAAGAGGAACAGGAGAACCCCGATCTGAAGCTCTTAATTGATGCGATTGCTCCACAACTAGGGCAGCGCCAGATTAACTTCTCTATGTGCTTGTAGTTTCTGTATGGCAGTTTGAAGGTGGGATCTTCTTTGCCCAAGAAGTTCATGACCTTCTCTTCAAGTTGAGGATCATCTGCTTCAATGGGGTTTCCAAATTCAACAGTCGAAGTACCAATAGAGAATGTTTTCGACCATCTTGGCCAAAGCCGCTGAACTCCGAAGAACTTCACAGGGATTATGGGTATTTTCAACATCCTGAAGAGTTTCCATATCTCCTTTTTTGTATGAAGAGGCCTCCCATCCCACGATCTTGCCGCCTCCGGTGCAATTCCGAGAGGGACTCCCTGTCTTATGGTGGAAAGCATCTGTCGAATTGCAGACGTATCGACGGCGTATCGCCTTACCGGAATTACTGCCAGCCAACCCAGCAAGCCCAATCTGTCGACATAGATTGCAGTGGCGACGAATCTAATGTAACGCCACGTGGAGTAGAAAATCAATGGGCCGTCAAAATGCGTTTGGTGCGCCAATGCGATTACAAATGGCCTTCTATCTCGCAAGACTTTTGTGTTCTTCACTTTAGAAGGCAAGATGAAAAGAATTACCAGCTTCACAACGAAGGAAGCCACAATGAACTGCCAGGGGATAGATGTTGATTTGTCAAAGGGAATTTGCTTTCCAGCTTTGGGAATCATGAATGGAAGTTTTTCTTTGTACTCACTGTAGCCAGTTACTCTCTTAGATGTAAGGTATTCTTGAAGCAACGAGTAAATAACGGCCAATGCACCGATTACGGAGACATATAGCACTCTCCAGTAATCGCCACAGAGGAATCCCATGCCGAAAAGGAAGAGAATGAAACCTGCGTTAAACGGATGGCGAACAAATCTATAAGGACCACTCTGAACTGTAGTTTCCGGTCCAAAAGAAGTGGTTGGAAGTCTTCCAGACCAGTAAAAGACGACCAGCGCAGAGTACACGGACAAAAGAAGTGATCCTGCGATAATTACTGATGCGATAACGGTAATCGCTACTGGTGAAGAAAAAGGCGCTCCGCCGAAAAGAAGAATGGGGATTACGATCCACATTATCGCGAGTTCTATAGCTGACATAATGAGCTTCATCTCAACCCCTCCACTCTGAACACTGCCCCTCCATCTTTACAGTTCTCTGCATTGATTGAGAGCCTTAGAACTTTGCATATCTTGCCGGCAATCGAAAGACCTAGCCCGTGACCTTCCCCACCTCTTGAAGTGTCGCTTCTGTAGAACCTGTCAAACACCTTGTCTAATTCGTCTTCATTTATCCCTTTTCCATAGTCTCTAACATTAAGTGCACCATCTGAGAATGTGATCTCTATTGGGTGATCGCCGCCGAACTTCACTGCATTCTCCACGAGCACTTTAAGAACAATCTTAAGGAGGACTTTGTCCGTTTCGACTTCAATGTTCGGAACATCAACCTTGAATTCGACCGATTGGAATGAAGGAGTTCCCAGTATGAGTTCATGTATAAGCTCCCGTAGATTGAAACTAGTTACCTGGATTTCCATGCTGGGTCGCGAGAGGAATAGCAAGGACTCGGTGATAGTCATCATTTTGGCGGCAGTATCGTAAATACTGTCAGCAGCTTCTTTTACAACTTCGGGATCTTGAGATCCCCAGCGCTGAATCAGTCTCGAGAAGCCGAGGATAGCGGTGAGAGGAGAACGAATTTCATGTGCTATGTCTGAGGAAAACTGTTCCTGCCTGCTGTATCCGTCCTGAATTCTGTCTAAGGCTCTGTTGAGATCCCCTTTCATTTCGGCGAGTTCGGAGGTTTTTGGATCACTCTCGAGCCTCCGTGAAAGGTCGTCCAGAGTTATCTCTTTCAGCAGGCGCGAGGTTTCCTTAAGCGGTTTGGAAACTCTACTTCCAAGAAGGAATCCGCCAATTACCGAAAGTACTATTCCAACGAACAGCGATAGAAGAAGAGTAGTCGACAGACTCTCGAGGAAGAAATCCAGGTCATCCATTCTCGCGCCCAGGATAACCTTCTCATCGCCGTTCCAAAAACCGTAAAGAAGATAAGAGCTTCCCTCCAATCTTGTACGGACGTATCCATCTACATCCGGCACAGAAGCTAGCTCTGTAGGATTCTGGACCACAGTGTTGTCGACTCTTACATAGAATTCAGTAGTTCCTCTGCCGATTGACATTCTGCCCATCCCAAATCTGTAACCCTTACCCATAGGAGAATCCATGAAGATCCTCCGCATCTCTGCAGAGTAATTGCGTATGAAAACATTTTCCGAAACTCCGTACACGAACAGGGCGGAGACACATAGTATGAAGACAACAAGTACTACCGAGTAGATGGCTACCTGCGTCGCAGTCGAAAGCTTCTGCTTATCTGACAACGTAGCCAGATCCCCTTACCGTCTTGATTATTTCGCCGCTCTTTCCCAATTTCTTGCGAAGGTAATTGATATAAACTTCAACAACGTTTGGATTACCCCAGTCCTCGCTTCCCCAGACCTTTTCAAGCAATCTATCTTTCGACATGACAATTCCGGCATTTGACAGCAAGACAGCCAGAAGATCGAACTCAGTTTTGCTCAACTGAAGTTCTTCCCCTCCTAGGGTGGCTTCTCGCGACTGAAGGTCAAGGGTTATCTCATGGTAGCTTATTCTTTCCCCTTTTCCCTTTCTCCGGAGAATAGCTTCGATTCTAGCTAGAAGCTCCTCAATAGCAAACGGTTTAGGCAAGTAGTCGTCTGCGCCGCTCTTCAGGCCGCGTACACGGTCCTTCACTTCGCCTCTTGCAGTAAGCATTATTACGGGTAGATCGGTCGAAACATACTCCCTGATCTCTTCGAGTACCGAGAAGCCGTCGATTCCCGGAAGCATGACGTCGAGAATCAGAAGATCAGGAAGTTCCTTCTCAAGATACTTCAGTGCTTCCTTCCCATCACCCAAGACTTCTATTTCATACCCCTCGTGGCTTAACTCCATGCGGAGCAGTTTCGCAATATGTACATCGTCTTCTACAGCTAAAATCCTTCCCTTCACTTCTTCACTCCTCTATCTCTCAACATGTACGACGAAGTCCCACCGAATATCATACCTGCCGTCATAAGCAGCAACCCTATTACCTCCATTTTACCCGGAATCTCTCTCAGTATTATCATCGCGAAGAACAAAGCAAATGCCGGTTCGCCAACATAGATAAGTGATGCGCCGACTGATCCGAGAAATCTCTGGAATCTCAGCTGTACTGCCACGGCGAAGATAGTAGCGAATACCGCCGAGAAGAGAGCGACAGTGACTATCGATCCGCTTACCCGTACCCCGCCATCGACAAAAGGAATGAGGATCAGATTAACGATAATGACTACCACAAACTGAGGGACCAGCAGCTCCATCTCTCCTGAGTCTTCTCTTTCTGTGAAATACGAGATGAATACTACATGCAGAGCAAAGGAGATTGCACAAAGGGTTGTGAGCAAGTCGCCAAAGTTGAAACCGGCTTCCGGCGTCGTCAAAAAGTAGAGTCCAACGAGAGACACAGCGAGCGCAAGAATCTGATACCTGTTGGGAATACGCTTTTCCACAACCGGGCCGATTATCGCTACAAGCCCGACGTAGAGAGCGGTAATAAAGGCGCTTTTCGATGCTGTGGTGTGAACAAGTCCCCAGGTTTGAAACACATAACCGCCCGAAAGAAAGAGCCCGAGAATCAGTCCCTGAGTGAAGCTTCTTCTCGAAAGCCTTATTCCCAGCTTCTTCCTTATGGGGATGAGTAGCAAGAGAGCAAATGAAAAGCGAAGAGCATTATAGAAAACAGGGGAAAGCCCTTCCAGTATGTTCTTCTGAACTGGAAAGGTCAGTCCCCAGAATGCAACAACGAGTAGTAAGTTGACGTATGCCTTTGACTTCTGCTTCATCAAAGAAAGAATTATCCCTTTCGGGACACTCTTAGTCGCCTGCGCTAAGTACTATTGCGATTACAATTCCCGCGATCAGCACTCCGATTATCGAGAAGAGTATGATGTTGTCCGTTTTCTTCTCTTGCTCTGTCTTCTCAGTTAATCTGAAATCGACCGAAGTCGTCATGTCTCTGTTGATGTAGACATTCTGTTTGGAATCGTGGTAACCCCACTTGGAGACTGTTACCGTATGGCTTCCAACCTTCTCAAAATCTCTGTAAGGTGTGTCACCGGCATACTGTCCATCCACATAAACCTGACCATCGGGGATCGATGTAACTTCCAGATAACCGTAAATGTAATTTGGCAAGAGCGAGAACTGAAAGTTGCTTGAACCAGGTTGCACGTTTATTGTTGCCGGTCCGTATACGAGGTTCCTGTCTGTGTAGATGTATACCGAGTGCATACCGGCCTCCAAAGTTGTCGTGACCGGTGATTTTCCCATGAATATTCCATCGACATAGACATTTGCATCCTTTCTGTCTGCACTGATTGTAGTCCTAACCGTGAAAGGCACATAGCTGTTATAGAAGTAAGTATAACCTATCCCCCAGCTTGTGTTGAAGACAGGGTCAATCGCAATCGACAAATTGTTCACGTTCTGACCCAAATATGGGAATGGATATCTATCGAACAGAGAAAACACATTCCCTAAGAAATTCAGGGGAGAAGTCGATGCAACGACTACTATCGTCTCTCTTCCTCTGTTTGATTCGACCTGCAGATTGTATTTTGTGGTCGCCTTATCCGTCGGTAGAGTGTAGGTCCTTCCACCCTGGACGTAGTTGTCCTGATCATAGACATTTGGAAAGAGAACCTGGACCTGCCCCGACTGATCGATATCCAGAACAGCCACATAGGCGCTTCTGTCAACGGAGAAAGACAATCCGAGCGACTCGCCACCGTAGTAAGTTGATCCGGTACCCTTGTTCAAGGTTACGTTTACATTGATGCTAGCTCCTGACCTGTTCAGGAACATAAGTCCCTGAGGGTCATAAGCGACTGACGTGGCAATAAGAGAAACACTGAGAGCAATAATCGCAATAAGCAGTACTTTCTTCACGCTAATCCCTCCTTATCCCTTTAGGCTTTCTATTGCATCGGTGATAACGCCTGTTGATTTCGAAAGTTCCTGAATTTCCTCTTCTGAAAGTCCAACATGCAGTATTCTTTCTACTCCACTTCTCCCTGAATACTGGGAACGCTGAAAGGCACATCCTGCATACCTTCAAATTCCCTGTGTACAGATGAGACTGTAAGGACTGAGTGCTGATCGTTCGGAATAGTGGAAAGCACCTTTGATACAGCAAGCCCTATTCCGTAGTATGTTGAACCCTTCTTTTCACTAACACGATAAGCAGCGCTTCGTGTCTCTTCAAACAGTTTTTCAAACAAAACGTCTTCGCAGTTCCCGCAGAACTCCTTTATCGGAATACCTGCGATGTCGACATTCGTCCGGTTAACGATCTCAGTATCACCGTGTTCACCAATAACATATGCGTGAACGTTTCTCGGGTCAAGTCCACAGTGGTCGGCTATGCTCTGTCTTAGTCTTGCCGTGTCCAAGGTAGTACCGGAACCGATGACTTTGCTCCTGTGAAAGCCAGATATCTTCCAGGCAACTCATGCGAGTATGTCTACCGGATTCGAGACGACCAAAATAATCGGCTCTTTGCTGAATGAAAGTACTCATCGACTGCTCTCTCAACCATTTTTGCGTTGTTCTTTAAAAGCTGGAGACGACTCTCCCCTTCTTTCTGTGGCCTTCCGGCGGTAATAACAACAACATCGGAATCTGCCGACACATCGTAACTTCCACCGGATATCTTCACCGGTCTCACATACGCATTTCCATGACTCAGGTCCATAGCCTGACCCACTGCAAGTTCTGTATTTACATCAACAAGCGCTATCTCTCTTGCAATTCCCTTTATCATTGTTGCATACGCAATTGACGAACCTACCATTCCGGCTCCGATTATCGAGACTTTCATCTATCACCTCCCGACAGGAGTTCATCAAACCAATGTCGGAATCGTGATTCAAGGTTCCGCTTCTCCACCTTCTCGACTATCTCTCCCTTGAGAAAAATGACTCCGCCGGATGCAGTGCCGGCGATCCCAATGTCCGCATCTTTTCCTTCCCCAATTCCGTTTACAACGCATCCCATAACGGCTACAGAAATGTCATCCTCGATATTCCCTACCCAACTCTTCACTTTCCTTGCAAGAGACTCAACATCTATTTCGGCTCTTGCGCACGTCGGACAGGAGATCACGTCAACTCCCTTTCTTAGCCCAAGTGAACGAAGAATGCTCAAGCCTACTTCGATCTCCTGAACGGGGTCTCCCGACATCGATACTCTTATGGTGTCTCCAATGCCTTTCAGCAAGAGTGTGCCAATACCAATAGAAGACTTTACGGTTGAATCAAGCCCGAAACCTGCCTCTGTAACTCCAAGGTGAAGCGGATAATCGGTCTTCTCGAACAGGTATTCATTTGCACTCACAGTCTCTGATACCGATGAAGACTTAAGAGAAATCACAATGTCCTCGAACCCTGCACTCTCAAGTATTCTTACTTGCGCAAGAGCGCTCTCTGCAAGAGCGGTGGGTTTGTCGTACGAACCAAAACTTCGGTCGAGAGAGCCAGAGTTTGCGCCAACTCTTATTGGAACACCGAATTCTTTAGCAACCTTCACTGTCTCCCGGACCTTCCATTCCTGACCGATATTTCCCGGATTTATCCTTACCTTTGCTGCACCGTTCTTTACGGACTCAACTGCGAGTCTGTAATCAAAATGAATATCTGCAATTACAGGGATTTTGCTTGATGAGCAAATCTCTTTGATGGCCTGTGCTGACTCAAAATCCGGAACGGAGACTCTTACAAGATCACACCCGGCATCTGTAAGCCTATCGATCTGCTCGAGAGTTGCAGGAATGTCGATTGTCTTGGTATTTGTCATTGACTGAACCGAAACCGGATTTCCGCCACCGACCAAGACATTCCCAACTCTTACGATTCTACTCATAACCATCTGCCGATATCGATGAACGTAATATAGATCATGAACCCCATGAGTATCATGAAGCCAATCACATTGATTAACCCCTCAATCTTCGGATCCAGTCTCTTTCTGGTAATTATCTCAAGCAAGGCGAGCAACATCCTCCCACCATCCAGCGCGGGGAAGGGAATCATGTTTATCACTCCGAGGTTGAGCGAGATGAAGCCCGCGAGGAAAAGAACTATCCTCGGCCCAAGGCTCACTGCCTGGTCAACTATTGTTACCAGTCCAATAGGACCGGTGAATTCGTTGATGTTCGCTCCTCCAGTGAAGAGGCTGCCAACAACCTTCACCATGGTTATTAGGAGATCGTTTGCCCACTGAACCCCGAGAACTGCGGCCTCAACCGGGCTATCTGGATACCAGTAATCGCTTCCCTGAGAAAAGGCACCGACCTCACTCACGAGAGCAATCATTTCGTTCTTGGTCATCGTTAAGTCAACTACCTGTCCATCCCGTTCCAGGGTAACGACAAATTCTTCAGGGAAGCCGTATCTAGCGAAGGTAGTCTCTCTTCCTGTGAACTGAATTAGAAGTTCGTTTGGTTTCAAGGAGAGGAGCTGACTCATGGTTGTAAGATCATAACTTGTCTCGGTTGTCATCCCGTTTACCGAGACAAGAACATCTCCCTTCCTGAACTGGCCGAAATCAGTTGCAACTATCGGTTTGAAGTTTGCATAGTAGATCCCCATTGCGTAGCGTTCCTCTGTTGGCGAATAAGTCAGAAGCGTGCCCGAGAGAGTCGTTCCATCAGAAAAACCAAGTTTTACAGTGCTTTCGGGCGAAAGCACACCGGCGTACCCAACGTAGTCGCCGTTAAATGCTGCGCCGTTGATTGTGGAAAGGGCTGCACCAGGTTCACCCGTAGTATTACCGATCACNNGCGAATAAGTCAGAAGCGTGCCGGAAAGATTCGAACCGTCGGCAAAACCAAGTCTGATAGTGCTCTCAGGAGATAGTATGCCGCCGTATCCAACGTAATCGCCGCTGAACGATGCTCCGTTTATTGAAGAGAGAGCATCGCCAAATTCACCTGAGACATTGCCGATCACAATGAAGGCCTCTTGAGGAAGCATTTCTGGGATTAGAGTTATTTCGACTTCTCTGCCTTCCCTAATAACTACTAGATCTATTTTCTCGCCCCTCACAACGGCTTCGCTAAGTCTTGTATTGTCTAGTAGAGTCTTACCATTTACTGAGGCGATCCTATCTCCGGGAAGCATTCCGGACAGTGCTGCAGGAGAACCAAGCTCGACCTTGTCGATCTTGACTTCCTGAAAGCCCCAAACTACTGCTACCAGAGAGAGTATGAGAAAACCCAGAAGCAAAGAAAAGGCCGGACCGGCGAAATAGATAATGAATCTCTGCCAGGCCGGCTTGTTCTGTATCTGCTCGTTATCCGGAACGGAGGAGTCTATAGCATCTAGGTCTTCTCCGGCAGGTCTCACGTAACCGCCAATTGGAAATGCGTTTATCCTGAATGTAGTCTTCTTTCCTTTTTTTGACCAGAGCTTTGGACCCATTCCTATGGCGAATTCTAGAACTCTCACTCCAAAAACCCTCGAGAACAGGTAGTGACCGAGTTCATGAACAACCACTATCCCCGTTAGAATGAGAAGAAAGTACACTATTGCTAATAACATCTATTCACCTCTTCTTGAGCCAATCTTCTTGCCAGAACGTCAATCTCGATAATTTGACTGTAATCGACCGGATTTAGATCATCTGTTCGGGCAACCGTCCTTTCAATTATATTGTAAATGCTCCCAAAAGGCATCCTACCCTTCATAAAAGCATCGACTGCTATCTCATCTGCAGCATTATAAGCGATTTGCTTGCTGACAGTTCCACAAATCTCTCTCGCAAGTGTCAGAGCGGGAAATCTCTCTTGCTGCAGTTCTTCCAGGGCAATTGGTATGCCGGCTATCCTCTCTTCTCCGAAAAGATGGTGGTGCGCTGGATAAGTCAGAGAATATGCAATCGGAATTCGCATGTCCGGGCGCCCCACATGAAGTTTCATAACGCCATCATTGTACACAACACCGGCATGAACAAAACTGTTTCTACAAATATAAGTATCAATTTCGCTCGATTCGAATCCAAAGAGATATTTTGCTTCAATTACTTCGAGTCCCTTGTTAACCATTGAAGCGCTATCAACGGTTATCCTGTTTCCCATAGACCAAACAGGGTGTTTCATGACATCTTCACGGCTTGCTTGGTGAATCCTTTCTTTCGGCCAATCCCTCAGGGCGCCGCCAGATGCGGTTATCAAGATTCTCTCAGGGCGAACAGTACCGTCAAGAAGCTGAAAGAGGCCGCTGTGCTCTGAGTCGACCGGGATAAGCTCTACCCCTCTGTCGGCACATCTGTCCGGAAGAAGATTACCTCCACAAACGATAGACTCTTTGTTCGCAAGACATAGTCTGCTGCAAACTTCAGCCGCCTTAAGGCTGAATCTCAGTCCGGCCGCTCCGCTGACCGCAAGCATCACATAATCCGGGCGGGACTTTTCGAGCATCGTTTCTATCCCCTCTTCGCCTTGGAAAAAGGTTGTTTCCGGAAAGGAATCGACTAGATCCTCTTTTTTTTCAAGAGTGGCGGCGAACTTGGGATGAAATTCTGAAAGCTGTTTAGAAAAAGAGACGAAATTGTGGCCACTGGAAATGGCCACAATTTCGATTTCTTCAATCTTATCTACTATTTCGAGTGTCTGTGAACCTATAGATCCGGTAGAACCAAGAACAGCCAACCTTTTTTTCATGACTCAAACTTCTTTTTTATCTCGGCCGGTTCTCCAGAAGTATCTTCAATTATCTTTTGAATCTCTGATTGGGAAAGCGCCATAATCTTCTCGACTTTTTCGGGCACGTTCTGTCTTTTGCCCGGGACGCATTTGTCTGCGTTCTCTTCCTTGTTCGCGACCTTTATGGCAAAGGCAGCACAACCGGGTGATCCACAGATTCCGCAGTTTATGTTTGGAAGAATCGCAAAGACCACAGCAGCTCTAGAATTCTCTTTCAGTTTTCCCTTGTAACTGTCGATTTCTTCCTGAGTCGGTCTTTTTGGTTTTGGCGGCGCTGCTTTTACTTCTTTTCCGGAGACAGCGATCAGTTTTTCCAGTGTCTTTTCCGCATCTTCCTCTGCCTCTTCAAAGAGAGCAGTGAGCTTGTCGACATCCGTGTCCATGATTAGCTTCAGTTTTTCAGGTACGCCGGATCGCTTGCCCGGAATACATCCATCCAGCGGGGCTTTGCCTTCGGCGATAGCTTTTGCAAAAGCCGAGCAACCGGGGAAACCACAAGCGCCACAGTTGACGCCTGGCAAAGAGGCTTCGATGAGTGTGATTCTAGGATCTTTCTTGACCGCAAACTTCGCAGAGGCGAAAGCTAGAAAGACACCTGCTCCTATGCCAAGTATGGCCATAAACAGAACTGAATAGACTACTGTCATACACACCGCCTCACAGTTTCACGAGGCCCTGGAAACCCATGAAGGCCATCGAGAGCAAACCGGCTGTGATCAACGCAATGGCAGTGCCCTTGAAGGGCTCCGGAATTTCGGAGAGCTCCATTCTCTCTCTTATAGTTGAGAAAAGAATTAGCGCGAGGGCGAAACCAAGTCCGGCGCCGGCGGCATTAACTATTGTCTCGAGCAGCGTATAGTTCTGCTGAACATTCAGAAGCGCCAGACCGAGAATTGCGCAATTGGTAGTTATTAGGGGGAGAAATATCCCCAGCGCATCATAAAGTGACGGACTGGCCTTCTTCAGGAAGATTTCTACAAACTGCACCAGTGTTGCAATAATCAGGATGAACACTATTGTTCTAAGAAAAGGAATACCGAGCGCGTCAAGCGCGATGTTCAAGAGCCATGTGATTATTGAAGCCATGATCATTACAAATGTAACGGCTATGCTCATTCCAACAGCTGTATCTGTCTTCTTCGAAACACCGAGGAACGGACATATTCCTAGAAATCTAGATAGAACGAAGTTGTTTATTAGAATTGCTGAAAGAAATATGAAAACCAATCTGGTAGCCATCAGTCAACCCTCCTCATTTTGCTGCCTTCTTAGGTTTGCTACGCCTTATTCCAAGGTAGTTGAAGAATGCGGCAAGCATTCCCAGAGCAATGAATGCACCTGGAGGGAGTATCATGGCAAACATCTTCACATCCGAAAGGTGGTAGTTGAAGATTGAGCCATTGCCGAGAAACTCTCTTACTGAGCCCAGCAAGACCAGAGAGGCGGTAAAACCAAGTCCCATTCCGAGCCCATCCAGGAAGGATCTGAAGACACCGTTCTTTGAAGCAAAGGCCTCTGCTCTACCGAGAATGATACAGTTCACCACAATCAGAGGGATGAACAATCCCAGAGTCTTCCAGAGATCATAGATGAAACCATGCATCAGCATATCGATCATAGTTACAAAGGAAGCAATTATCACAATGTACGAAGGGATTCTGATCTTGTCCGGAATGAACTTCCTTACGAGAGAGATCGTAATGTTCGACATTGCTAGAACGGCAGTCGTTGCTAGCCCCATGCCAAGACCATTCTCAGCGCTAGTCGTAGTGGCTAGAGTCGGACACATTCCCAGAACCTGAATGAAAATCGGATTCTGCTTGAAGATTCCGTTTGTGAGGACTTTGAACTTAGATTCAGCCATTATCGAACACCTGCCTTTTCCAAGAACTCGGATATAGCATTTAGTGAGAATGCGACGGCTCTTGGAGTTATCGTCGCTCCAGTCATCACGTCACTTACTGTGACTATTCCGTCTTCTTGCTTTCTAATCTCTATCTGATCTCCTGAGGGAGTCACTCCTGCGTCTTTGTCAACCCTTACGCCCTTGTCAAGGCCCTTAGTAGCTATAGGGAAGAACCTCTGCTGGACGACATCGTTAGCAATATTGGCTCCAAGTCCTGGGGTCTCTTGCGAGTACTCGAGAACTTTTATTGCGTTAAGGCTAACTCCGTTTGGTCCACTGACGAAGGCAGCCATCGTCTTAACATCTCCGCCATAACCGACCGCGATTCCTATTGCTACGTATATTTCGCTGCCGTCTTCCTTGACAAACTTGTATGCAGGACTTTCAACCTTTCCCTGTGAACTTGTTGCCGTATAGATTATGCCTTCCGATGAGTCGAATCCGGCGGGAAACCATTCAAACTCCGCCAGTTCGCTGGCAGTCTCAGGGATGTTTTCTGCTGCTATAAGCAACTCTCCAGTCTCCGCATCTGTAAGGACTTCTCGGATAGCCTTTAGTTTTGCGCCTAATTCCGCATTGGCGATGGGCTCCTTAACGACAGTATAAACTACCGAAAGAACCAGTGCGGCAATAATAGTAATTACCATCAGAGTAATGCCCGTCTTCAAGTATTCACGCATTGCTCTTCACCTTCTTTGGCTTTCCAAATATCTTGGGCTTGGTCCCCATATCTATTAGAGGCACGAAGGCATTCATCACCAGAATTGCGAATGAGACACCTTCCGGATAACCTCCGAATAACCTGATGATCATAGTCACAGCTCCACAACCTATTCCGAAGATAATGTGCCCTTTGATAGACATCGGGCTAGTCACCATATCTGTTGCCATAAACAGAGCTCCAAGCATGAGACCGCCGCCAAAGATGTGATAAAGAGGCGAACCAAAGCCCGGATTCACCGCATAGAATATCGAGGCCATTATCGCAACCGTTCCGACGTAGGCAATGGGGATAAACGGTGCCACTCTCTTTCTTAACAACAACCAGCCAAAGCCCAATAGAAGCAGCAAAGCGCTGACTTCCCCGATCGAGCCGGGGATTGTACCGAGAAACATCTCTTGCAGAGAGAAGACTCTTGGTGCTCCCTGTTTCAATATGGCCATTGGCGTTGCAGTTGTTTGCATATCGAACGGATTGAACCATGTTGTCATCTGAACGGGGAACGAGATAAGAAGAAAGACCCTTCCGACCAGTGCGGGATTGAAGAAGTTCTTTCCGAGACCCCCAAATACTGCCTTCGCGATTACTATTGCAACAAAGACACCTATCAGTGCCTGCCACCACTCGACAGATACTGAAAGGTTCAGTGCAAGCAACAATCCCGTGACGGAGCCGCTAAGATCGGGTCTGAAGCTCTTTTTCTGTCTTACGAATCTCATCACGATGAATTCAAGAGCCTCTGCGCCTAACGTACACACAAGGATAAGAGCGAGGGCCTTCAATCCGAACGAAACGACTGCCCAAACTGCAGCCGGAGAAAGCGCTATCAAAACGTCCAGCATTATCTTACGAACGTTGTCTTCTGATCTTAGATGAGGTGCTGCCATCATTGAGAGCTTCACTTCTTCGCACCTCCCTTCAAACTTCTGTAGACCTTCTTATGCAGTTTGAAGTTCTTGACTAGATCGATCTTTGCAGGACAGGCGTAGGAACAGCTACCACACTCAATGCAATCTAGCAGGCCGTTCTCCACTTGAATGTCGTACAATCTGTTTGTGCCGTAGAGATTGAGGAGAAAGGGTTGGAGGTTCATTGGACAAACAAAAGTGCATTTCCCGCATCTTATGCATGGAAACTCTTCTGTTGGTTTGCTCCTGAGAAGCAGGGTTATCCCGGAAGTGCCTTTGACCGTAGGTACATCAGTCTTAGGAACCGTCATTCCCATCATAGGACCACCGAAGACGGCTCTTTCCACTGATTCCTGCACGCCTCCAGCATATCTGATCAACTCATCCGCCATTATCCCGATTCTCGAGACCACGTTTACGGGTTTCTTGATTCCTTCACCCGTAATCGTCACGCCTCTTTCGACAAGAGGGCGGCCAAGTTCGACTGCCTCATAGACAGAGAATGCAGTTCCAATATTATCGACTACAACCCCTACATCTAGGGGAAGCCCGCCTGAAGGAACCTTTCTTTTCGTCAGCGCGAATATTAACTGCTTTTCGGCTCCCTGTGGGTATTTTGTTCTTAGAGTCTTCACCTGTATCGAAGTTGACCGGACCGCCTCTTTCATCTTCTCTATCGCCTTTGGCTTATTGTCTTCAATTCCAACGATAGCTTCTTCAACGTTTAGTGCACGCATCAAAGCGAGGATTCCCCTGACTACTCCCTCAGAACGCTCGAGCATGAACCTGTAATCAATGGTAAGGTAAGGTTCACACTCTGCGCCGTTTATGACAAGGAGATCGATTTTCTTATCCTTCGGAGGGGACAGTTTGACGCTGGTCGGAAACATTGCGCCGCCGAGCCCAACAATACCTGCAGACTTAACCCTTTGCACGATCTCTTCGGGTAAAAACTGATCGAATGGTTTTGCTGGCTGAAGCAGGTCCCACTCATCTTCTCCGGTCCTATCTATGACAATCGCATCGTCAAGTTTTGCAAGAGTGGGATGATAATACTTGGCAATCTCTTTAACCTCGCCTGTTAGAGGAGAATGGAGATTTGCAGAAATGAAGCCGCCAGCTTCGGCAATTAGCTGGCCGGTTCTGACTCTGTCTCCAATACTTACAACAGGCTTTGCTGGGACTCCGGCGTGATTAGCAAGAAAAACATAAACCCTTTCAGGAGGCGGTAGAACACTTAGCTGACAATCTTGGGAAAGTTCTTTTTTCTCTGGCGGGTGCACCCCTCCTCTGAAGGTAGGCAACCTCATTTAGTTATCACCTCTCAACCTTAATCAATAGATGTTTGCCTTTCTGGGATCCCGAATATCATGAAAGTGACTGCGACTCAAAATGGAAAAAGCGATTGATATTATCAAACAAAAGGAGCGGATCGCTCCGCTCCTATTATAGTACAATGTTTGCGTCTTAACTTAATCTAAAACTACTTTCTGGTTATCCTTCCGCTATCGGCGTAAGCGGTTATCGGGCTTATCTCTCCAACGAACTCAACCACTACATCTGCCAGCACGAATCCGGTGTCGTAACCGGAGAGTCCTGCAAGGACCGTATAGCCGTCACCGCCAGAGGCAAGGTAGTTATTTGTAGCAACTTTGTACACCTTATTGTCATCAATGGGAGCTCCGTTCACAAGAATATCCTTGGCCTCGCCATTCTCTATTACATAAGTTACTCCGCTTACCTGAGCCATCGCTCCCTGCCCTGGTTCTCTGGTTGCCGTGTACTCCAGAAGATCTCTGAGGGCTGTCCCCGGTACATCAACAACGTAAAGTGTATTTCCGAACGGGAGTACTGTAAGAATGTCACGATATGTGATCGGACCAGCCTGAATCGAAGCTCTGATACCACCGGAATTGGTTATTGCAAGGTCCGCTCCGGACTTCCACACCATCGCGTCACAGATCAAGTAACCGAGGTTTGTGTCTTGGGCTCTAACTACTCCCCTGTCACCCTCAAGCTTGATCGTTGTTTCACCGACAACTATGCCAAGAGCTTCTCCTCCGGCCTTCTTGAAGTAATCAAGAACAGTTGCCACTGCGAAGTCAGGTTTTATCTCTTCTGCCAGGACAGGAAGATTCCTGAAAGAAACGAAGATTACCGTTCCGTCGACGATTTCCAGATCGAGCTTGCCCACATTCTTTGCCCATTCTCCAGCAGAAACGATAATTGTTTCGTTGATTATTTCAGGTCTTTCATAGAAAGTGTGGCTGTGTCCGTCAACAATAACATCGATTCCGTCAACCGCCTTGGCAAGCTCCCAGGAATTCGGGCCCGCAAGAACCGGATTGCTTCCCATGTGTGTAAGAGCGATAATTATATCCGCCTGGGCCTCCAGAAACGGTATGATTTCCTTGGCGATTTCTATGACATCCATCCATTCGTAGTCCTTGGCGTACAAGTATTCAAGGATTTCAGTCTCCTGAGCAGTGAATCCTACTATTGCAACCTTTATTCCGCCAACTTCCTTGATAATGTATTCCTGGAAGGCCGGTTCTCCGTCCTTGTAGATATTGGCGCTGAGGAACGGGAAGCTAGCAATGTCCATCTGCTTAGCAAGTACCGATGCGTCGTTGTCAAATTCGTGATTTCCGATAGCCATCGCATCGAGTTTCATAAGGTTCAGTGAAACTATGTCTGGAGCTGCATCCTGCAGGTCCGACTCTGGAACACCGGTGTTCATGTCACCTGCGTGCAAGAAAAGAGTGTTGGGATTCTCCGCTCTAGCCTGGTTGACCAGAGTGGCTACGGCCGCAAGCCCGCCGAACTCGCCCTCTGGCCAAATGTGTCCATGAGTGTCGTTGATATGGACAATCGTAAGTCTCTGAGCCATGACAAATACGGCCATGACTAACAGTAGGGTAATCAAAAGAACTTTTTTCATACTTCTACCTCCTTATAGAATATCGGTGATTTCTCCAATTAACTCGAAATCGAAGTGCCTATCTCCTTCACTTATATGGTAATTGATTATTTCTATTTCTGCGCAGTTTGAAGAGACAGTTCTTGAGCTTTTTGTAACCAGGAAACCGTTGAGTTCCGTTTCGGCCGGCTCTGCAAGATACAACGATTTCACAGTGAGAGCCAGTCTGAAATACCAAGAACCAAGGCGCCTCGCATTCATTATTGTCTCTAGGGGAACAAGCGATGTAACAATTGTCGTACAGATTATCAGTATAGCTATCAACAACGAAAAATAAGCTACTCCTTTGCCTTTATTCTCTGGGCGAGATGGTCTTGCCGCCAGCCACATCTCCCTCGAAGTCCTCCTCTTTAACGTGATTGAGAACTGCGCTGTTTCTACCTATCTTAAGATTCTCGGGAATGATTACGTCCGATCCGACAACGACAATACCCGAATCATATATGTGTGGTTGAGATTCGTGTGGCACTTCGTCTCCATAACCAACAACCACCCCATCTCTAACTGTCGTTCTCTCTCCAATTATCCCCTTGTCTATGACCACATTGCTTCCAATTTTGGAGTTTGTCATAATCACAGAATTCTTAACAACCGAACCTTCTCCGATCTGCACGCCTTGGAAGATAACTGAATTCTCTACTCGACCGTAAATCTCTGCCCCTTCGTTAATCAGGGAGTTTCTGACATGAGAACTGGTTCCGACGTAAGCAGGGAGATACTCTTCCGTTTGGGTGTAAAACCTCCAGGAAGGATCGTGGAGGTTCAGTGGAGGAATAGGCCGTGTTAGCTCTATGTTTGCTTCCCAGAGAGATTCGATCGTACCGACGTCTCTCCAGTATCCTTCGAAGACGAAAGCGAAAAGCCTTCCAGCGTTATCATGTACGATCTTCGGCAAGATGTTCTTCCCGAAATCATTGTCACTCTCGGGATCCTTTTCATCTTCGATTAACCTTTCTCTAAGGAACTTCCAGTCAAAGACGTAAATCCCAAGAGAGGCAAGATCCGACTTCGGTTGTTCAGGCTTCTCCTGAAAGTCGACTATTTTGTTTTCAAAATCCGTTATCATCATGCCGAATCTATTAGCTTCAGACAGCGGAACACGCATACATGCTACTGTTCCCGTGGCACCTTTCGAGAGATGATAATCGATCATTTCGTTGTAATCCATAGAGTAGATGTGGTCGCCAGAAAGGACTACAACAATTTCTGGGTCGTAATCATCGACAAAATCAATATTCTGGAATACGGCATTTGCCGTTCCCTTATACCAGTTTGAATCTCCCTGAGCGATGAACGGCGGGAGAATGACTACCCCCCCATCCTTTCTGTCAAGATCCCAGGGACGACCTATTCCGATATGCCTGGAGAGAATGTGAGGCCTGTATTGAGTAAGCACACCAACTGCGTAGATTCCAGAATTCACGCAGTTACTAAGTGCAAAGTCGATTATCCTGTACTTGCCTCCAAAAGGCACCGCCGGTTTTGCAACCTCATCGGTTAGTAATCCCAGTCTTGTACCCTGTCCGCCAGCTAGAATCAATGCTACTACTTTTTTGGCCATACAATCACCCGCCCTATATTACGCCGTGTTTTTCGATCACTGTGGGCTCTTCGCTCTCACCAACGAAACTTCTCCCAAGCCTAACTGTGCAGTACTTGTCCATAATTACGTTTTCTATGTAAGCGCCTTCTTCGACGAGGCAGCCCTCAAGGAGAACTGAGTTCTTAACGGTTGCCCCTGCCATAACTCTAGTATCTCTGAACAAGACTGAATCTTCGATTCTTCCTCCAATTACGCATCCATCTGCAATGACTGAGTTGTTCATAGATGCCGTTCCGGTGATCTTCGGAGGTGGAAGATCCTTTAGTTTCGTAAATACTCTACCGTTCTCGTAAAACAACTCTCGTCTGATCTGAGGATCCAGGATATCGAGATTTGTCTTGAAATAGCATTTCTTGCTCTGCTTGATATCCCGCCAATACCCGTTGTATCTGTACTCTCTAACATTTAGCGAAGAGAGATTAGGAGAGATAATACCCTTAACAAGCTCGTTATAGCCGTTGGGAACCGCTGAGTAGAGAAGTTCTCGCAAGAGGAACTTGTTTACGAAGTAAACACCAAGAGCAACGCAGTCTCCCTCATCAGGGTTCTCAGAGGCATTTTCCTTCTCTATCCACTTTATTACTCTTCCGTTCTTGCATATGACTCTATCCATACCTTTCATACCACATTCACCATTCTTGTTTCCTGTTAGGACGGTTATGTCGGCCACCGTATCGAGATGATACCTGAATATCTTGGTAAGGTCAGTCTTGAAAATATGATCTCCAGAACCAATCAGTACCGAGTCTTCGTTCCCTCTCCGAAGTATGTCTATGTTCTGGAAC
This sequence comes from Mesotoga sp. UBA5825, assembly GCF_002432955.1. NCBI lineage: Bacteria > Thermotogati > Thermotogota > Thermotogae > Kosmotogales > Kosmotogaceae > Mesotoga > Mesotoga sp. UBA5825. Next base: position 19,250 of record NZ_DJHG01000070.1, read on the forward strand.
AGAGCATCTGCAGTTCCCTTGTATCCCATGGAAGGATTATACGGTGAGTAGTAAGGCTGCAGAATGAAAAGACCGCCCTGTTTCCTGTCAAGATCCCATTCTTTACCGGAACCTATGTGGTCCATTAGGCTTCTAGGGCTGTATTGAGTAATAATGCCAACCTTCGATACCCCGGCATTGATCATATTACTGAGCGTGAAATCGATGGACCTGTACTTTCCGAAAACCGGTAGTGCGGCACTTGTACGAACTTGCGTAAGGGAACTCAAGTACTCACCTCGTCCACCTGCCAGGATTATTCCGAGAACTTTCATATGATCACCGCATTCCAGATCTGGATGCGATCTTCCTCCCTTCATCTCGAATTTGTTAGTCAGTACTCCATTAATGGTAAATTGGTCATGAGAGAGACCCCGGGTAAAGACAACTCGCCTACGCCGTCCAGATAACTCTGCATAAAATGGACAGCCTTGTCGAAGGCATCGCTGTAAAGTTCTTCAAAGGTCTTTTTACTCTCCCATCCAGCTATACTGTGAAACCAAGGTTTCATTTCCAGATTCAGCGGATCTGTATGAGTGTCTTTGAAAAAAGCCTCTTCCGGAGAGCCTTCCTTGATGCTGAATCTCTTGAGAATGATGCCCAGTCTGGAACGACCGTATATCCCCGCGAAATACTCGTTCATAGAGTTTATTGCCTTCTGGATAGAACAACCTTTCACTCCGTAGTACTCCTCAGCAATCGCTCTGTAAAGATCTTCTAGAGCTTCAGGTAGAGACTTGGAAAACTCGGCAGTCGGATCAAGGTCAAGAATAACTGCCTCTACTCTGTTCTTCAGTATTACTTTGTCTATCATTGTCTCAAGCTGCCGATACTTATATCCATTTCCCGCACGGGCGACAATATAATGATTAACGGTTGCATCGAGAAAGTAATGGCATATCACCCCGAGAGAGTAGAAGCGAGAGATCTCTTCGGCTCTTCTGCAGACCTCTTCGGCAAAATCATCACATCTCAGCGTATGAGAAAATCTCCAGAGAGAAAACTCCGGATCTTCTCTTGAGCAATACTGTCCAGGATCAGTAAAGAGGCACCCAAGATTGAACTCCTCTCTTTTGTCGGCTTCAAGATCGAGTCCTATTTCTTCCAGAACATCTTTTCCATACATGATATGAGTCCAGAAGCCGGGCAAAAAACTCACTCCTTCTCTACGAAGCCCCACAGACACTTCAAATAAAGGCTTTCAGGAACCTCCAAAAGCCACGGATGATCAGGTGACTGCAGAGTGATCGCCAAATGCGAAAACCTCAAGCCTCTTCTTTCTGTTGATCTTCTTACAGACTCTACTAGATGCTCAATCCCAATATTGTAGGCGCAAGTGCAGAGGCCGAGGATTCCCCCATCCTTCATTAACGGTAGCGTGCTCTCTACTAGCTTTCTGAAAAGTGAAATTCCATGCGGAAGCTCTTTCTTATGCTTAACAAAGGATGGCGGATCCAATACTACTATATCAAAATAGTCATTCTTTTCAAATTCATTAAGGAAGGCAAGAACATCGCTCTGGACTAACTGCAGCCGGTTATCCACCTTGTTCACTACGGAGTTCAGTCTTGCCCTTTCTAGATCTTCTTCCGACTTGTCGACACAAATCGCCTCTGCTCCGGAGAATGCCATGTTGAGTCCAAAGCCGCCCGTAAAAGAGAAGAGATCTAGCCCCTTTTGAAGCGACAGCTCCTTAGTAATCTTTCTGCAGAATGCTCTGGAGTCTCTTTGGTCAAAGAAGAATCCGGTCTTCTGGCTGTTCTTGACATCTACAAGAAATCTTAGGCCGTTTTCCTCAATTTCGATTGAGTCCGGTACCTTCCCGCAAAGCAGGCCGGTGTTTCTCTCAATTCTGTCGTCCACACCCATCTCAAAGTCGCTGCGTTCGTAGATTCCCATCGGGCTCAGAAGATCTGAAAGAAGGGTGACGATCATTTGCTTTCTTTCCTGCATGATCAGATTTCTGAACTGCACTGCTAAAAAATCGCCGTATCTGTCAACTACAAGTCCAGGAAGTCTATCCCCCTCGCCATGGATTAGCCTGTAGTAAGGTGTATCGAACAGCCTGTCTCTTTTCTGCAAGGATTTATTCAGAAGCTTTCTGAAGAAAGCCTCTCCCAGTTCTTCATCATGATTAGTTAGAACCATTATCGACCTCGTTGAACCAGGGTTGAAGAAGCCTTTCCCCAGGAACTCGTAAGTAGAAGAGAAGACATTGACTTCGCTTACTCTATCTGCAGAGCCTTCAAGAGAGAGGATTTCATCTTTGAAGATCCACGGGTAAGAATTCAACACCTTTCCTTCCTTTCCTTTTTTTATTTGCGCAATTAGCATCAGAGCTGCCCTTCAATCAACAGAGAATAGTCAAGAATCTCAGTTTTGTCAAAGAAGATATTCGTTTCGCGAATTGCACTTTCAATACTGTCTGAAGCGTGGATGAGGTTCTTTCTGACGGAGACGCCGAACCTTCCACGAATACTTCCCGGGTCTGCCTGGACCGGATCGGTTTTCCCGATGAGGATTCTCAATCTCTGAACGGCATCCTCACCTTCAAGAACTATTGCCACAACTGGGCCAGATTGTATGAAACCGAGCAAAGGTTCGTAGAAGTCTTTCCCGGCATGCTCCCTGTATAGTTCTCTAGCTTTAGACTCTGAAATCATAAGCATTTTGAGAGCTAATATCTTAAGACCTTTTTCCTCGATTCTTCTGATTATCTCTCCTACGAGGCCTCGCTGAATAGCGTTTGGCTTCAGATAAGCAAATGTTCTCTCCATAATACTTCCCTCCAATCAAATTCGTCATTCATTGCTATAATTAAAACATGGAGTGGTTCAACGGAGTAGTTAGCGACAGACTTGCCCGATTCTTGGCTCGAAATTCGGGAATAAGCGTGACTTTGGTAGGCAGAGACAGCGAATACTTGAAGACTTCGGCTTTGTCATTGGTCGAGTCCGATCCAAAATGGAACAGAAAGAGATATATTGAAGATTTTCTTCTTATAGAGCCTGAGAAAGGGAACATCGGAATTGACAGAGTGCGGGATATTGAAGAGATGATGCTCCACAAGCCTTCGGGAGGCAAGAGAAAGTATGTATTGGTCCATCAATGTGAAAAGATGACAGATGAGAGTGCAAATGCCTTCCTAAAAATACTCGAAGAGCCTCCCTGTTTTGCAACGCTGATAATGACCACTACTTCATGGCAGTCTCTTCTTCCCACAGTAAGGAGCAGAACGGTCTCTGTCGTTGTTGATGTTCCTGAAGAACTGATAGGTAAATTGAGAGATAAGTATGGGAATAGCGTATCGAGAATCTACGCATGTGCGCGACAGAACTTCTCTGTTCTTCGGTTCTTTCTTGATCAGGAAGTCGAGTCCATAGACTGGGGTTCGATGGAGGTTCCTTCAGACCTCAACGGACTGGTTTCTGTACTGTCTGAGAGTGAAGTTAACGAGCCGATAGATATTGTTAGACGAAGAAGAGCATTTGCTGCTCTCTGCAGAAGCATCGTAGAATCTGACAAATTCTTCACAACCTTCAGAGAAATCTCGCCTCTATTCATTGGGCAGGGCTCATTTGAAAGATCGCGTGAGCTCGTTGAAGTAGCCAGAAGCATACTGAGAGATGTAGTAATTCTATCGGCAGATACTTCCAGTAACTCTGTTGTAAACCTCGATCTGATAGAATGGCTAGTGAGTTTCGTGCCGGGAAAGGAGATCCTGGCAGATTTTGCTTGGTGTGACAGGTTCCTTAGACAGAGGACCTCATCTCAGAACTCGAATCTCGTTTCATTCAGAGCTCTGTACTCGGTTTCGAGGAGCCTCGTAAGAAGAGAAAACGGAGGTAATTAAGATGCCTGAAATATATGGAACTGTATATGGAGTCGAGTTTCATTCTGTTGGCAAGCTTTATCAGTACACATCTAGTGAACAGCTCCTAAAGCAGGGAGATCGTGTGCTTGCAATGAGTGAGTTCGGACTGGATGTGGGTAAGGTCATGTATGGACCAGTTGAGATTCGTATAGATGACTCAAAGGAAGAGCTGAAACCGATCGTTAGGGTAATGACTGATGAAGACTGGGAGACTCATGCAAAGAACAAGGAAGAGGCCGAAGCTGCTATGAATACCTGCCAGGAGCTGATAAAAAAGCACTCGCTTCCTATGAGATTGCTCGAGGCGAGATATATGTTTGATCGCTCAAGAATAGTCTTCTATTTTGGTGCCGACAGCAGGGTCGATTTCAGAGAGTTGGTGAAGGATCTTGCCAGGGCATTCAGAACGAGGATAGAGCTCAGGCAAGTTGGAATAAGAGATGAAGTTAAAATGACCGGCAGCCTCGGGTTGTGCGGCATGACAGCTTGCTGCGCCCGCTTCTTGAGACAGTTTGAGAGTATAACGCTCAAGCATGCGAAGAAGCAGCAATTGCTGATAAACCCTGCAAAGATATCCGGTAGGTGCGGAAGACTGCTTTGCTGTCTATCCTATGAACAGGAGCTCTATGAAAATGAGTTATTGGATATCCCTGATGAAGGATCTCTTGTCGACTATGAAGGAAAGACTTGCAAGGTTCTGACGGTGAACATCTTCATGAAAGTGATCACCCTGGTTGCAGATGACGGCCAGATGCTCAAGGTTCAGTTTGATGACTTTAGAATGAGCCAGAGATCTATTATTCAGGACACAAATCCCGATGAGCTAATAAAGAATAGAGACGAGGATATTTCGATTGACGGTTGAAGTGTGAATGGAGGTTGGATATGGCGCGTTTGCTGACGAAAGATGAGATTAAGAGACTAGAAAACCTTGGAAGAGTGTGCAGGGGAGACATCATAAAGATGACCACAGTTGCAAATTCCGGTCATCCGGGCGGTTCAATGTCATCGATAGACATATTCCTATCCGTTTATGATTTTGCAGAGAAAGATCCGAAGAACCCCTACGATCCCGAACGCGATAGGGTTGTTGTAAGCCACGGTCATACATCTCCCGGGGTATATGCGACACTTGGGAGATTGGGTTTTATAGACATTGACGAGGCAATTGCCGGATTCAGGCATCCCGGATCGATATTCGAGGGTCACATCACAAGAGGGATTCCTGGCGTAGAATGGACTACAGGAAATCTTGGGCAGGGGTTGTCCGTAGGTGTTGGCATGGCCCTTGCTTCGAAAATCAGAGGGAAAAACAACAGGGTGATAGTAGCCATGAGTGATGCCGAACAGGCAAAAGGTCAGGTGGCGGAGGCAAGAAGAACGGCCAAGAAATACGAGCTCAATAACCTTGTTGTTGTTGTCGACTACAATGATGCTCAGATCTCCGGAAAAGCGAGCGACATAATGTACGTGGACATTAAGGCAAACTATCTTGCTGATGGATGGAAGGTTATAGAGGTCGACGGCCACGACTATGCCGAGCTCAATGAAGCTCTCGTGGAAGCGTTCGATTCAAAAATCCCCGCAGTCATAATTGGCAGAACAGTTATGGGAAAAGGTGTTTCCTTCATGGAGGGTGATGTTTCGTATCACGGCAAACCTCTGGATATGGAGAAGGCCGCCTCTGCGCTTGCCGAGCTTGGCCTTGAAAGTGATATCGAAAGATATGTCGAAATGAGGAAGGAGCTTCCTTCTTATCATGAACATGTGCGCCCCATAGACGAAGTGGTAAGACCGGTCACGGGAGATTCGATAGTTTATCCTGTTGACAAGAAGACCGACAACAGATCGGCCTTTGGAAGGGCTCTCGCAGATATTGGAAAGCTGAACAAGGGAAAAGTTCCGATGATGGTTGTTGATTGTGATTTGAAACCCTCAACGAAGGTAAACGAGTTCGAGAAGGTCTGGCCGGAGAACTTCGTTCAGATTGGAGTTCAGGAACATAATGCGGCAACGGTTGCCGGTGCTGCGTCCGTATGTGGTGTGCTTACTTTCTTTGCAGACTTTGGAGTCTTTGGAATCGATGAAACCTACAATCAGCAACGGCTGAACGACATAAACAAAGCAAACGTCAAAGTTGGGGTGACCCATGTGGGAATAGACGTGGGAGAAGATGGAAAGACTCACCACTGTATTGATTACATTGGGGCCTTGAGGAATCTATTTGGCTTCAAGCTGATCGTACCGGCAGATCCAAATCAGACGGACAAAGCTGTAAGGTATGTGAGCGCGACTGAAGGAAACTTCGTCATCGCAATGGGAAGATCTACTATGAATCCAATTTCCGATGAGAGTGGAAGAGCTTTCTTCGGCGATGGATACAAGTTTGAATATGGCAAGGTCGATGTTGTCAGGAAGGGAAAGGGTGTAACCATAGTTACGACCGGTCAGGTAACCCATAAGGCCGTTGAGGCTGCAGATAAGCTCAGGTCAGAGGGAATAGAAGTCACGGTTCTTAACGTCAGCTGCCCTCTAGAAGCGGATTTCGATAGCGTCAAAGAACACTTGTCCAAAGTCGTTATAACCGCAGAAGATCACAATGTGGAGAGTGGATTAGGCACGATTCTATCGGACTATTTGATCGACTCGAAGATAATGCCTGAGAGATTTGAGAAGCTTGGTGTAGAGAGATATATGTTCTCCGGTGATAATGAGCTGCTATTCGATCTCTGCGGTCTTTCGAGCGGCAAAATGGTTGAGAAGATCAGGAGAATTGCCCGGTAATGCTAAGCGTCGAGGAAGAAAAGCAAGTAAATGAGTTTTGCAGAATAAACGGAATTGAAGCAAACAGAGAGCTCGCTTTCAGGGCTCTCTGCCATTCCTCGTTCACCAACGAGCTCGCGCAGAACGGAGAGAGGATTCTGGAGTCAAACGAAAGGATGGAGTTTCTCGGAGATGCGGTTCTTGAACTGTCACTTGCGAAAACGCTGTTTGATGAATACTCATTGTCCGAAGGCGACATGTCGAAAATCAGGGCGATGGTTGGAAGCGAAAAAGTACTTTCCGATGTCGCAAGATTCATGAGGATAGGAGACTTCGTCTTTCTGGGAAAAGGAGAGAGGCAAATGGGTGGGTCTGATCGAGATTCTATTCTCGCAGATACGTTTGAGGCAGTTCTTGCTGCAGTCTTCTTGACAAGTGGATTTGAAGCCTCGGTCAGTTTTGTTCAGTCAAAGCTTTGCGACTATATTGATCAGGCGGTCAACGGCGAGTTGATTCTTGATTACAAGACCTCACTTCAGGAGTTAACCCAAGCTCGTTTCAGTTCTAGACCATCATATGAAACGATTCTGGACGAAGGACCACCTCAGGACAAGTGGTTCAAAGTCGGTGTTTTCTTGGATGGAAAGATTGTCGGTGAAGGAGAGGGTAGGACGAAGAAAGCGGCAGAACAGCTTGCCGCGAAGCACGCTCTTGAAGCTCTTCGTAAAGGGCTCGATAAGGCAGGTGCTGAGAAGTGAAGTACAGACATTTAGTCTCTTTTGTTTCAGAAGAAGAAAGCGACTTGATTGAGGGAATCAGCTGGAATGAAGGATTCTCTAATCTCTTCTTCGAGAAGACCGTCGACTCTGGAATTGCTCTGCATGTACTTCTTGAAGAAGGGGAGGAACTACCTTACTTCCTAAGTAAGATGGAGTTCTCCGATCTAGGGTTCACCGAACAAAAGGATTGGTTCGAGAAATGGAAAGAGACTCTGGTACCGTTCGAGCTCTGCAAAAGCGTTGAAGTCCTTCCTCTTGAGGAAGAGGAAAGAGTGGTCGATCCGAATAAGATCGGAATTATACCGGGAATGGCGTTTGGCACTGGCCTTCATGAGTCAACGAAGCTGGCTGCCTCTCTTCTTGTTGAAGCCGTTGTCAGAGGCTCTAGAGTTCTTGACGTGGGTTGCGGCACAGGTATCCTCTCGGCAATTGCTGCGAAGAAGGGCGCATCACAGGTCGTGGCGCTCGACATAGACGAGCACTCGGTAGAGAAGACCAATGAGACAGCAAGGATAAATGATGTGTGTATAGATGCAAGACAATCGGAATTTCTCTCCTCTGTAAAACCCGAAGAGCGTTTTGACATAATTGTCTCGAATATGATTGTAGAGCTTTTGAGAGAATTTGTTCTTGACCTAGAGAGTTTTCTAGATGAACACGGCACCGTAATCCTCTCGGGAATTTACAAAGACAAGTTCAGTGAGATCGGAAACCTTATTGAAGGAACCTTTCTTATAGAGAGCAGCAGGGAAGACGGAGATTGGAAAGCGATAAAATTGAGAAGAAAATAGTCTCTCTTCAACTAGGGAGAGAACTGAAGAACGACTTCAGAGTAGCCAGAGTCTGCGAATGGGGATTTCCGCAAGTTATTGAGTCCTCCCTCATTTCTTATGGAAAGCCCTTCCCGACGCTTTTCTGGCTGAGCTGCCCCTTCTTGAAGGAGAAAGTCTCCCGTCTTGAGAGCGGGGGAATGATAACTGAATTCGAGAAGAGAATCGAACGTGACGGCGATTTTGCAGACGAGTATCTCAAAGCTCATGAAGAAACCACGTTGATCAAAAAGAGAATCCTCGGTCGGTGCACTCTATCTGAATCGCAGAAGTTGCTGCTGCTTGGTAGAGGTATTGGAGGGATAAGAAATCTGAAAATGGTTAAGTGTCTTCACCTGCAGTTGGCTAACTTTCTTGGCGGTGTGAACAACCCCATTGGACGAGAAGTATGGAGTCTCTTAGAAAGAACCCGTTGTTCATCTGAGAGAGTCATTTGCAGAGAGTTGTTGAACCGAAATGAATGAACAAATACTGAACAAGGCTTCACAGCTTCCGGAAGAACCCGGAGTTTATATCTTCAAGGACGAAAAGAATGCAATAATCTACGTAGGAAAGGCAAAGAAGCTGAAGAGGAGAGTCCTCTCATACTTCAGAGAGTCGACGTGGTCTCAGAACGAAAAGGCCAGACGCATCGCCGAAGAGTCGGAGGATCTGGACTTCATAATGGTCACATCCGAAAGAGAGGCTCTGCTTCTCGAGGCCAACCTAATCTTCAGTAAAAAGCCGAAGTACAATGTATTCCTGAAGGATTCGCGTACTTATCCATACATATACATATCCGCTGAGGAGTATCCTTATATTGCGATCACGCGAACAAAGGAGCTCGAAGGCACTTATTTTGGTCCATACACGAGCGCCGGACTTGTCAGAAAGCTACTCGAATTCCTACAGAAAGTCTTCAAGATTCGCACATGCACATATGATCTCGGCAGGATAAAGAGACCCTGCTTTCTATATCATCTGAAAATGTGTTCGGCACCTTGCGTTGAAAAGGTCTCTCCTGAAGAGTATCAAGAGCAGCTTTCTGCGCTAACCGAATTCCTTGAAGGGGACACGATAAAAGTTAGAGAAGCTCTCCTCAAGAGGATGACTGTATTGTCGGAGGCTCTTCAGTTCGAAAGGGCGGCAGAAATAAGGGACATTCTGTCGTCGATGGATGACCTTTACGCCTTTCAGGGGGTTGAAGCCCCGCTAGATTTGAAGGCAGACATATTGGCCGTTTCGGCCGGGCTCGCTGCCCTGCTGCAGGTAAGGGGAGGAATGCTCTTGGGAAAGCTGGTTTTCGACTTCCCGGATGGTACTCCTATGGATTTCATTACCCAGTTTTACTACGCCAAGAAGAACAGAATTCCAAAGTCTTTAATCGTAACCGGTCTGAAGAAAAAAGATGTGAGGCAATTCAGAAGAGATTTTGATTACATTGGAGATCCCCGTGATGAGCAGGAAGAGAGACTTCTGAGTATCGCCTTCAAGAATATCGACGAAGAGCTGAAGATAAGACTTAATGCGGCTCATTCGCTGCGACAGGCTCAGCAGATACTTGGACTGAAGAGATTTCCCTCGAGAATCGAGGGGATCGATATCTCTCATACACAAGGTCTCTACACAGTCGCTTCAGTAGTAGTTTTCGATAACGGTAAGCCGAACAAGTCGGAGTACAGAAGGTACAGAATAAGCGAGCTTGAAGAACCAAATGATTTCGAAGCAATGGCAACCGTAGTCAAACGGCGATACACAAAGTACCCTCTCCCCGATCTTCTGCTTATAGACGGAGGAGAACCTCAGTTGAGAGCAGTTGAGAAGGCATTTGCAGAGATAGGGATCGAAGAATACGAGATAGTTGGACTCGCAAAGGAGTTCAACGAGCTTGTGTTTCTTGATAATCGCGACAGAGTAAGACTCAAAGAAGAACATCCGGTGTTGAGAATGATCATCTCTATAGACAATGAGGCGCATCGATTCGCAATTAACTATCACAGAGTTCTGAGGGAGAGGAGATTTCTAACTTCGAAGATAGATGATATTCCAGGAATAGGACCCAAAAGAAAGAAGGCACTCTTGAAGGCCTTTGGAAGCATCAAAGGAATCTCAAAGGCCTCTGAAGATGACCTCCGCTCTGTCTTGAAAAACAGTAAGGCGGTTGAAGCCGTAACGAGATGGGCTAGTGAAAAAAGTGGAGACTAAGCTCCACTTTCATCTCTTATCGGCAGGACAATTATTACTGAACTTTCTCTTTTAGCTCTTTGCCAGGTCTGAATTTCGGAACCTTCCCGCCAGGAATCTCGATAGCTTCCTTCGTTCTCGGGTTGACACCCATCCTGGGCTTTCGCATGGTAACTTCAAACGTTCCGAAACCTATTAGCTTAACTTCCTGGTTCTTTGAGAGTTCTTCCCCTACCACGCCGATAAAGCTATCAACTACGTCTCCGACAAGTTTCTTGGTTGCTCCAGTTCTTTGTGCAAGAACAGCGATAAGTTCTTTCTTATTCACAGGTACACCCCCTAGCTAGAATTCAGATCACAACCAAATTCTAACATTTTCTAATTGACTTCTGCAACATAGAATCATCTGAAACCGTTTGACGAAAAGGATTTCAACAAGTCAATGCTCTACAATGCCTTATGGGCGCAGGTTGTCGAAGTTGAGCACGTCCTTATGCGCCTCGATTGTGCTAGTGTAAGAAGAGAGGTCTAGAACGCCATTCCCGCTCAGAGTGAACACAATAACCTTCTCTTCTCTGTTTTTCCTTGCCTCAATTGCTCTTCGAACAGCACCTGCAATTGCATGGGTTGACTCCGGTGCGGGAACAATACCCTCCGTTGTAGCGAAGAGAAGACCTGCTTTGAAAGTCTCTTCTTGAGGGAAAGCTTCCGGAGTGACAATGCCTTCTTTCACTAATCGCGACACGAGAGGAGCCGCACCGTGATATCTGAGACCACCGGCATGAATTGCGGGTGGAACAAACTCTCTCCCAAGCGTATACATCTTCAGCAGCGGCGTGAATCCAGCAGTGTCTCCGCTGTCGTACCGATACTCGCCTTTAGAAAGCGTAGGACATGATTCTGGCTCGCAGGCAACGAACTCAATTTCCTCTCCTTCGAATACCCTCTTCACAAACGGCAAGATTGATCCGCCGAAGTTTGACCCGCCACCGTGACAGCCAAGAATCGATGAAGGCTTTTCGCCAAGGATCTCCAGCTGCTTTTCAATTTCCAGACCAATCACTGTCTGATGAAGAAGAACGTGATCGAGAACACTTCCGAGAGAGTACTTTTTCGTCTTAGAATTCAGAACGATTTCGATAGCCTCGCTAATTGCCATTCCCAAGGAACCTGAGAAATTCTTCCTGTCTTTGAGGAACTTCCTTCCGCTTTCGGTGTGTTCACCAGGGCTCGGCTCAACCTCTCCATTAAACATTCTCATCATGTGCTGTCTCATTGGCTTCGACTGGAAACTGTTTCTCACCATGAAGACTCTTACCGTCAAACCGAATTTCCTGCCCGCATACGAGAGGGCGCTACCCCACTGTCCGGCCCCCGTTTCAGTAGTTAGCTCGGTTATTCCATCGGCCTTGTTGTAATAAGCCTGCGCTATTGCCGTATTCGTTTTGTGACTTCCGGTCGGGGAGTTGCCTTCATACTTGTAGTATATCCTCGCTGGAGTGTTGAGATACTCCTCGAGAAAGGTCGCCCTTATAAGTGGACTGGGGCGGAATACCACATACTCATCCAGAACGGGCTCAGGAATAGGGACGAACCTTTCTTCACTCATTTCCTGCTCAACAATCGACTTCGCGAAGATCGCCATCATATCTGCAGGATCGATCACCTCATTGGTTGCCGGATTCAAAGGCGGATCCATCTTGAATGGTAAGTCAGCCTTTATGTTATACCAGCTTCGTGGAAGCTCCTCCGACTTCAAATTCACAATAATTCTTTTCTTCATGCCAATATACCTCCTCAAAAGTAAAGGGGCTCTCAACAATGAGAGCCCCTTCAATATGGGTTTACCCTAGTAGCGAAAGGCTAACCCCCACCGAAGGGGCAGCTCCACCACCAGAACATATTCAGTTTATTAAGAAATTGATTGACAACCATAATAATCCCTCGCTGAATTAGCTTAACCAAATATACTACTTCGGTATGTTACAAGTCAAGACGTAGGCCGACCGAATTCCACCATTGACCGGGCACGCATTGTGACTTTACCGGAGTCATATAGCATCTGCCATCGACATTCCTCAAATCGTAGGCTGATGGGACAACACCGGCAACCCCTACCCGGCCGGCCATGAGGAAGACAAAGCAAAGGCAAATGATCGAAAGCGAGAGATATTTCAACTTTTTGAGGTTCAGGGGTATCCTCCTTCCAGACAAACCGTGCTGATCGCCATGATGGTACAGTAGCATTATGAAATAAACGGAATGAAAAATAGCTTTCATCTTCGGTCACAACCATATTCATCCCTTGTTTGTCTACTATTCCTCACTTACTTGTCTTACTCCCCTGGGGGTGACCAAAGACCTCTGCTCTCGTCGAATAAAGGAGAACCAACAATTCGTAACCTTTGAGTCTGGAATGGTTCTTTCTAAAGAAAAGCGCGAGACAGCCTGAAAGGAGTGGTTGTTCAAGGATGATCAGTTGTAAAGTCTGCAAATACCATTTCTCAATTCCGCCGTTGATGTGCTAGATTGTGAAATATAGGTACTTTTTATGTTAAATGAAAGGATTGCTGACTATGAAGAAGTTTGTGGCCGCAGCTATTCAATTTGAAGCAGAACCAATGAGGGTGGCAAGGAATCTGGAAGCTGCATATCGCTGGATAACCAGGTGCAAACAAGAAACGGGAGCCTCGCTGATAGTTCTGCCTGAAAGCTTTACTACGGGTTTCACCCCGCTCGGAAACGCGAATTCGCTTTGGGATACCGTGGAACCAATTCCCGGCCGTCTTACACATGAGGGAGTGAAGTGGGCTCGTGAATTTGGGATATACTTGTGTTTCCCCACCTATGAACGCGGAAGAGAGCGAGGGGTTATATACAACAGCGCTGCTATTCTCGGCCCCGAGGGAATTCTAGGAGTATACAGGAAGACACATCCTTTCCCCACGGAGAGACTGTCGGCGGGAGGTTGGACAACTCCTGGAGTCGATCCGTTAGTTGTTTCGACACCCATTGGCAACATCGGTGTGGTGATCTGCTATGATGGGGACTTTCCCGAGTTGGCAAGAGTTACGGCTCTTAAGGGGGCGGAAGTAATCTGCAGGCCCTCGGCATTTATGAGATCCTTTGATCAATGGGAGCTCACGAACAGGGCGAGGGCGTATGACAATCATGTTTACTGGGTTGCTTCGAATCTCGTTGGCAAGGACGCAAGCGGAGCGAATTTCTTCGGCTCGTCAATGATAGTCCACCCTTCTGGAGCAAAGCTAGTTCAGGCTTCAGGGTGTGAAGAATTCGTTTCTGCCGAACTCGATGAGGATCCGATTAAGAAGATAGTTCCTGGGACGTCTAGAGACCAGATCTTCGACCACATAGAAGACAGAAACCTAGATTCGTACAGGGATATTCTTGCTGAAGGAAAAAGCGTGTTTGAACCTTCAAAACGAATTCCGTACAGGAGGAGATAATTTTGGGTAAACCCCTTGAAGGGCTTTTCGTATTAGATCTTACCCGTGTTCTAGCGGGACCGTTTTGTACGATGCTGCTCTGCGACATGGGCGCAGCTGTTGTCAAAGTTGAACGACCCGATGGGGGCGACGATTCGAGATCATTCAGCCCCTTTGTTGGTGAAGAAAGCGCTTATTTCATGAGTATAAACAGAGGAAAGAAGAGCATTACTCTCAATTTGAAGACCGAGGAGGGAAAGAAGCTTCTCGAAAGGCTGATCGAGAGATCCGATGTTCTGGTCGAGAATTTCAGACCGGGCGTTTTCGAAAGGCTGGGCTTCTCCGCCGAAAGGCTGAAAGAGATGAATCCGAGGCTCATATATACTTGTTCTTCGGGCTTCGGGCACTCCGGTCCCATGAGCCAGAGAACAGCCTATGATTTGATCATACAGGGATTGAGTGGAATCATGAGTATAACCGGTCCCGATGAACAGTATCCAACGAAGGTAGGAAGCTCCATTGCAGACATATTTTGTGGAACATTTGCGTGTATAGGAATACTTGCGGCACTTCAGAGTCGAAACAGCACGGGGTCTGGACAAAAAGTGGATGTTGCTATGCTAGATAGTATGGTCGCTGTCTTGGAGAACGCAATAGCAAGATATGCGGCAACCGGAGAGATTCCGACTCCAATTGGAAACAGGCATCCATCAATTGCGCCATTTTCTTCCTTTGAGACTCTGGATGGAATGATAAACATAGCTGTGGGAAACGATGGCATCTGGAAGAAATTCTGCAAAGCTATCGAAAGAGCAGACATCTGCGAAGATCCGAGGTTTGCGAATAACCCGTCAAGGGTGAAGAATATCGATCAGTTGATGGAGATTATAGGAGTTCAGCTTAAGAAGAAAACATCCAAGGAATGGCTCGGCACCTTTGAGGCACTGGACATCCCCTCGGGCAAGATAAACAACGTCGCCGATCTTTTTGAAGACGAGCAGATCAAAGCAAGAGAGATGATTGTCGAGGTAACTCACAGGAATGGAACTGTGAAAATGCCTGGTGTGCCAATAAAGTTCTCTGAAACACCGGCATCAATTTCCGGACCTGCGCCATTACTCGGTGAGCATAACGAAGAGATCTATTCGGGAATGCTGGGAATAAGTCTAGAGGAGATTGAAGAATTGCATGAAAAAGGGGTAATATGATTCTTCTTTATCCTTTTCAGAGAAGCGCAGATTGGGGAAACAAAGTCGAAAAGCTTACTGTAAGAAGTGCTTATAGAACGGCCTTGAACCTGATGGATCATTGCGGGAGAAGATACTCTGTCTTGCTCGACCCTGAGGACTATCTTCCAAGATCGTCATTAATTGAGGCATTTCCTCCCCTTGAGGTAGGTCAAGAGATTAGGGTCGGTATTGACGGTGCCTCTGTGGGCTTTGATCCATCTCAAATCGACGGTTTACCGGATAAGAAGCTGAGAGGCCTTTGGCTTGAATGGTTGGAGTTCATGGATGCAGAGGAGCTTAGCTGCCTTCATGAAGCTATTGATGAACCGGAGAGATTGATTGGACTTGGACCGGGGTATACACCGGCAGGTGATGACTTTTTGGTTGGCTGGATAATGGCTCTCCGTTTCACGGGTAGAAAGAAGAGCTTGTTGACAATCGAAAGAGAGATGCTTGATCGAAAAACGAGCTGGTTCTCGTCAGAAATGATAAAGGATGCTCTTGAGGGTAGATTCTGGAAGAGAGGAATCGAACTGGTTTCAGCTATTGCAGACGGCGATGCAACCCGGGTACTTGAAAAGACAGACAGTATCACAAAATGGGGTCATCTGTCGGGAAAGGCGTGGCTTGCCGGCCTTGCCTATGGACTTGAACTTGGTGAATGACTGTATTAGAGATATTGTTAGGCTTAATGGGAAAGACTAAGATAAGTCGTTCTATCGGTATCGATAGGTTTCGGAATCAGGTCGGAGCAACGGGGATTTTCTTGAATTACCTTTGTTGCTTGTGGAGGTTCAAATGAAGAGAATCGAGGTCGTGAAAGGCGAATACTACGATAGCGTCACTCTGATGCTTGTGGCTAAGGAGCTTAAGAAGATTGAGGGAGTCCATGATGCTTCGCTGAATATGGCAACAGAGGCAAACATAACCATCATGAGAGCGGCCGGGTTCGAAGTAGACACGGGTTTGCTTTCACCCGACGATCTGCTGATCGGAATCGACTACGAAAGAGAAGGGATGGAGGACATCTTCGAAAGGGCCCGTTCCTATCTTGCCTCGCCTCCCTGGAAGAAGGAAGAGAAGGACACCGAGTATTCACCGGCAACTCTTCAGGGAGCTCTCTCTGTACTTCCCGAAAGCAATCTTGCTCTCATTTCTCTGCCCGGTAGATATGCAGCAGCAGAGGCTATGAAGGCCCTCAAGAACGGTTTGAACGTAATGCTTTACTCCGACAACGTCACAATTGAAGATGAGATTGAACTTAAACGTTTCGCGGAGAACAACGATCTAATCGTAATGGGCCCGGATTGTGGTACAGCTGTTATCAATGGGAAAGGACTTGCCTTTTCTAACGTGTGCCCTACAGGTCCGGTTGGAATTGTCGCGGCATCAGGCACCGGTCTTCAAGAAGTCATGGTGCAGCTCTGCCGCCGGGATGTTGGCGTCAAGCATGGAATTGGAACCGGAGGCAGAGACGTGAAGAAGTCAGTTGGAGGAATATCATTCCTGAGAGGCATACGAGAACTGGCAAAAGATCCCGACATTTCACTGATTGTAGCCGTTGGAAAGCCGCCTGCGCCGGAAGTAAGAGAGAAGATTCTGGCTTGCCTCAAAGAAACACAAAAGAAGAGCGTGATTTGCTTTATGGGAGATGATCCTAGAAAAGATGAAGACGAACTCTTCTACACTACGGAACTTGAAGAGTGCGCAGTTGTGGCCGAGGCCCTTATAAAAGGCAGAGACGTTTCTATGGCTCGAGATAAGTTGAAGGCAGAGTACGTGAAGTTGGCCGGAAAGAGACCTGTAGGCGTGGTTCATGGAAAATATGTAAGGGGGCTTTTCACTGGCGGCACTCTCTGTTACGAAGCGCAGTATATAGCTCAGGCACACATAAATCCAATCTACGGAAATGCTCCGTTGAGGGAAGATCTCAAACTGGAGAACAGCTTGAAACCAGTCGGACACTCATTCATCGACTATGGCGAAGACGAGTTCACTCAAGGGAGATTACACCCCATGATAGACCCATCCTTCAGGGCCGAACAGGTGAAACAGCAATCCGAAGACCGTTCGGTAGCTGTCATCCTTTTCGATGTTGTCCTCGGGTATGGAAGTGCTGATAATCCTTCGTTCGACGTTGTTGAGGCAATCAAGTCTGTAAATAGAGAAACAAAACCGATATATATAGCTTATGTCTGCGGGACCGACGGGGATCCTCAAGATCTTGGCAGGCAGAGGGCCCTGTTGGAGGAAGCAGGTGTTATAGTCTGCGAGAGCAATGCAAGAGCAGCTCTTCTGGCTGCCAGTTTAGTTTCGAGAAAGGAGCGTTGACTATGTCCTTCAAAGATCTACTCGATAATGGTCCGAAAGTAGTTAATCTTGGGATGGAAAGATTCTATCTCGATCTTCAGGATCAGGAGGTACCCGCAGTGAAGGTCAACTGGAGACCTCCTCTTGCGAAGAGCTCACTGATGGATAAATTGAGAAAGTTAAGAGGTGAGGAAGTTGAATAGTATTGAAATGGCAAACTCCATCGCATTTGAAAGGCTTCTGAAAGCCGAGCCCCATATTGTAGATCTCGGCATGGCAAAAGATGTTATTCCGGACTTCAAAGAGAAGATGATACTTCATGCAGGACCGCCAATAACCTGGGACAGAATGTCGGGACCTATGATAGGTGCCGTGACCGGTGCGATCCTTTATGAAGGCTGGGCCGAAACTCCGGAGAAAGCAAGGGAGTTTGCTTCGAAAGGAAATATCTCATTTGAACCTTGCCATCATCATAACGCTGTCGGCCCAATGGCAGGGATAATATCCCCTAACCTGCCGGTTTGGATCATTGAGGAAAAGAATTCTGGAAAGAGGAGCTATGCAACGCTGAACGAGGGACTCGGTAAGGTCTTGCGAATGGGAGCGTTCAGTGAAGAGGTTATTGAGAGACTGAACTGGATGCGAGAAGTTCTGTATCCTGTCTTGAGAAGCGGGGTCCGGAAATTCGTGAACGATAACGGGGGTCTTAACCTTAAGAGTCTTATATCTCAGTCTCTACACATGGGGGATGAGCTTCATAACCGAAACAGGGCAGCTACTTCACTTCTCATTCGTACCCTCGTACCTTCTATGATTGATGCGGAGGGGAGCAACCCTGATCTCTCCAGAGTCGTTAAATTTGTGGCGGGAAATGATCATTTCTTTCTTAATCCCGGTATGGCGGCGGCAAAGGTCTCGCTCGACAGTGTTGGTTACGTCGAAGGATCGAGTATGCTCACCATAATGGCTCGCAACGGTACAGACTTCGGGATCCAGATCGCCGGAATGAAGAACAAATGGTTCACCTGCCAGGCAGCCTTGCCCGATGTCTTGCTCTTCCCTGGCTTCACAAGGGAGGATGTCAATCGAGACATAGGAGACAGTGCGATTATGGAGACTTACGGCTTAGGTGGTTTTGCCCTGGCTGCGGCCCCTGCGATCGTCCAGTTTGTTGGAGGTACGCCTCAAGATGCAGTGAACTACACAAAGGAGATGTATGAAATCTGTATAGGAGAAAACAAGCACTTCACAATTCCCGCACTGAACTTCCGTGGAACTCCCACAGGAATTGATCTAATCAGAGTTGTGGAGACAGGCATCACGCCTATCCTGGATACAGGCGCAGCTCATCGAGAGGCCGGTAAAGGGCAGGTGGGTGCCGGAATTGTTAGGATGCCTTCTGAAGCTTTTGTAAAGGCAGCGGAAGCGTTCGTCGAGGAATATTCCAAATAAAGGAGGAAGAGTATGATACCGAAAAACTGGGACAAGATCAAGATTTACGAGTTATCTCAACCGATCAGTCATCTGACACCGCCATGGCCAACTTATGAGCCGCTTCAGATCAAATTCTTCAAGAGGTTGGCTCCAAACGGTGCGAACGGTCAACTTCTTACTCACTCTAACCATGTCGGGACCCATCTGGATGGTTCGCTGCACTTTTGCACTCATGGTAGAGACATCGCAAGCATACCTCTGGACGAACTCGTTGCGCCAGGAGTTATCGTTGATCTCTCGGACATTGCAGAGGATTACGGGATCTACACATCAAAGGACATAGAAGAAAGAGTGGAAGTAAGAGAAGGCGACATCCTTATCATCAACACAGGGTATCACAAGTACGCTTACGACCAGCCTGAGGCAGACGAAGTAAGATACATGATCAAACACCCTGGGCCGACAAGAGAGTTTGCCGAGTGGTGCAAAAAGAAGAAGATAAAGTGGATAGGAGTTGACTGCGGTTCTGCCGACCATCCAATGAATACAAAGATCCGTGACTGGATGCCTGTTCAGGCGAAAGAGTGTGACCGCTATATGCAGAAGAAGTATGGTAAGTCCCTTCAAGAGATCTTCCCCGACGAGGACTACCAGCTTATGCATGTGCTTCTCTTCCCGTACGACATTATTCACGCCGAGAACGTTGGTGGAGAGATAGACAAAATATTGAACAAGAGAATGGTTATCGGGTGCTTCCCGTGGAGATTTGTCGGCGGAGAGTCTTGTATTAGTAGAATAGTTGCGTTCGACGAAGAGGAATAAATCCAACCGAAAGAGTGGCGATATGAATGCATGATTTCGTTCTGGAAAGGCCGCGCTCACTTTCCGAGGCCCTGGATGCACTTGGACGTCATGGAAAGAATGCCATAATCAAGAGCGGCGGTACTGACGTTATTGTCTGGCTACATAAATCCATAAAGGAGCCGGACTATATAATCGACCTAACGGCAATCGAGCAGCTAAAAGGAATAACGATAAACGAGGACAATGTGGAAATCAGGGCGCTCGTAACTCTTAGTGAGATTATAGAAGACAGCTCAATGAAACGTTACTTCCCTGCGCTGGTGAAGGCTTGCAGGGCACACTCGGATCCACTGATAAGGAATCGGGCAACCGTTATAGGCAACGTCTGTGCTGCGGTTCCTTCCGGAGATATGATAGCTCCTCTGGTATGCTATGACGCCAAAGTTGAAATCACAGGATCAAACGGCACCCGGAAAGTCCCGGTATCCGAATTCATAATCGGACCCAAGAAGACCTCACTGGCAGTCGACGAGGTTGTGACAGGAATAAGAATCGCCATACCCGTAGTTGAAACAAGCGGTTGCTATCTCAAAGCAATCAGAAGAGAGGCTCTGGATATAGCTCAGGCAGCCGTCTGTTGTACGCTCTTCAAGGGGGATAACAGGGAGTTCAGGATTGCCTTCTGTGCCGTATCTCCCAGACCACTGAGAGCGACGGAGGCGGAAAAGCTCCTCAATTCTTCCGGTAATATAGATGACNNTGACAGGGTTATCAAACGAGCCGCAGAGCTCGCAGCTGGAGCTGTTGATCCCATTACGGACGTGAGAGCATCCAGAGAATACAGGATCGACATGATTGCCGAACTAACGAGCAGGGCGATTTCTTGTTGTCTGGAAGGTCCCGTGGAAGAAGGTGTTCGCAGATGAAAGACAAGCATGTGACTCTGACACTCAACGGCCGAAAAGCCACCTTGATAGTCGAGGACAGAACGACCCTTCTCAATGCTTTGAGAGAATACGGTGTTACAAGCCTGAAGCGAGGCTGCGAAGAGGGAGAGTGCGGAGCATGCACGGTTATCATAAATGGACTTCCTCAAAAGTCTTGTCTTGTCCTTGCGCGAGAAGCCGAGGGTGCGGAAGTGCTAACAGTAGAAGGGCTTGTCAAAAAAGGCAGGCTTCATCCGATTCAGCAGGCCTTCGTAGATGAAGGCGCAATACAGTGCGGTTACTGTACTCCGGGGATGGTCATGACAACCTATGCATTGCTCAAGAAGAATCCGTCTCCTTCTGAGGAAGAGATAAAAGAAGCTCTCTCGGGAAATATCTGCAGATGCACGGGTTATCTCTCGATTATCCGGGCGGTCAAGAAAAGTGCCGCCATTCTCTCCGGAAAGGTTAAAGGAGGTGAGTTGCGTGAAGACGATTAAGACAAAGACAGGAATTGGGAAGTGGTTGCCAAGAAAGTATGATCTCGAGAAGGTGGAGGGCACACTTCAATTTACCGATGACCTCAGGTTCGGTCCCGAACTGCTTCACGCAGCGGTCGTACGCTCTTCTGTAGCACACGGAGAGATTCTGAAAATCGATTCTTCAGAGGCACTGGAAATTCCCGGTGTACTTAAAGTCCTGATTGGAGAAGATTTTCCACATCACTTCGGTCTATATCTAAAGGATAGAACGCCCATGGCAATTGGGAGAGCAAGATACGTTGGAGAGCCCGTTGCGCTAGTTGTTGCCGAAACCGAGCAGGCCGCGAGAGAAGGGGTCAAGAAGGTGAAAGTAACATACAAAGAGCTCGAAGCTATCTTCGATCCGGTTAAGGCAGCTACCACAAATTCAGTGCTTGTTCATCCCGACCTCCACAAATACGAGCACGTAGACTTCATTACTCCTCAGCCAAATACCAATATTGCCAACTGGTTCAGGATAAGAAAAGGAGATACCGAAGCGGCCTTCAAGAATGCGGCTCACGTCTTTGAAGAGACGATTACGTGTCCTCAGATTGCTCATGGTTATATTGAAACGCTGTGCTCAATTTGCAAGCAAGATCCCGCATCTGGAGAGATAATGATCTGGACTTCGGCGCAGTCCCCCTTCACANNCCGGCGCAGTCAGCCTTCACAGTAAGAGACATAATCGCCAAGGGGATAAAGTATCCACTGAACAAGATTCGGGTGATCGCGCCTCCGATAGGCGGCGGCTTCGGAGGAAAGGCAGGGATGACTATCGAGGCTCTCTGCCTTGCAGCAGCTATGGATGAGGATCTGAAAGGAAGGCCTGTAAAGCTTTTCATACCAAGAGAAGAAGTCCTCTTGACCTCGTGGGTCCGCCAGGGATTTGTGGCTAGAATCGAGCTTGCAGTCAGTGAAGACGGCCTGATGCAGGGTATACGCCACACATTCTGGTTTGACACGGGAATCTCTGCCGAATATGGAGCAAACCCGGTTAGAAGCGCCGGCTACACATCAATGGGAGCTTACAATATTCCGAACGTCTGGTCGGACTGCTATGCAGTTTACACAAACAAGCCATTTGGAGGTGCTTACAGAGGGTTCGGTTTGCCGGAGCTAATGAGCGCACTTGAAGTCGTGGTTGATATAGTCGCTCACAAACTGAACATAGATCCAGTTGAGTTCAGAAAGAAGAACCTTTTGAAGAAGGGGCAGACTACCTGTACCGGAATGCCGATGCATGACCATGCTCTCGACAAAATAATCGACAAGGTTGCAAAGAGCATAGATGTCCTCAAAGAAGAGCCTCCAATAAGAAAGGGCTGGAAGAGAGGGAAGGGAATCGCGCTGGCAATAAAGGCGCCCGCAATTCCCGCCGACGCTTCTTCATCAGCCATTGTCAAACTCAACGGAGACGGAACGGTTGAGGTTCTTGCCGCCACAATGGATATGGGTCAGGGAACGTATAGCGCTTATGCTCAGATAGTCTCCGAAGAACTAGGGATTCCGTATGATTGGATAAAGGTCTACTATCCAGATACACAGAGCCATCCTTACGACTGGCAAACTGTAGCAAGCAGATCCTGCTGGTCGATGGGCATGGCGGTAAAGCGAGCTGCAAGCGAGCTAAGAGAGAAGCTCCTCGCTCTTTTCTCCGAATACTGGCAGACGCCTGTCGAGACGATAAGCATAGAGCATGGAGTCGTTAAGTGTCACAAACTTGGCAAGAGCGAAAGGATTGACGAAAGAGTTCAGAACGGTTTCAAAATGCCAGACGGAATTCTGAAGGGCGGCCCAATAATCGGAAGCGGCTCATTTACACCGCCTGACTTGATCTATCCCGATCCAGACACCGGGCAGTCTCCCAAGAGTGTCGTTCACTTCACTCTTGGCGCAGTGGGAATAGATATGGAAGTCGATCCGGCGACTGGGAGAATCATTATAAACAAAGTTTGTGCGGGTTACGATGTCGGCAAAGCTATCACTCCAATAAACATCAAAGGTCAGATTGAAGGAGGAACAGTTCAGGGTCTTTCTGCCTGTCTAATGGAAGCTATGATCTACGATGAATATGGAAGATTACTCACTCCAGACTTCACGGATTACAAGATTGCCACGATAAAGGATATTCCAGGTGAGATCGATGCTTTCTGGGAAGAGACACCAGAAGAGATTTCACCTTACGGAAACCGCGGAGTCGGTGAACACTCGATGATAGCCCCTGCACCGGCAACAAACAACGCATTGTTCAGGGCGACTGGTATGCGAATTCACAGTTACCCGCTCAGCAGAGAAAGAGTTTACAAGGCTTTGAAAGCTAAAGATAAAGGTGAGACTGATTTCTGGGAATGGCCTTATGCTCTTGATCTGGCTTATGAGCGAGCTAAGAAGGAATGGTGAAATAAGAGCGTATTTTGTAAGAGATCGAAACAATCTCCAATTCATTGAAGCATCCGCCCTGCGCGGATGCTTTGTTTAGATTTCTAGTTGTCGATCTTGCTTGACAAGTTTGAAATGTATTGTATTATATTATCTATAAGCGGCTATAACCGTTGAGAAGGAGAAGAAATCTATGCCTGGTACAACTTCAGAGCCGGGGATTACAGAGTAAGACGCTTTTCTAGGACAGATTGCCTGCCCAGTCTCTTCACAGGCACTCTTCAAGTTTTTCAATTCTTAAAGCAAATATTGACAGATACCCTCATAATTGAACTATATTATTCGACGAATACTTCAAGACAGGAGGAGACGAAGTATGCCAAGGTTTGAAGAAGTAGACCTTAGACGCCCTGCAGCTGATAGAGAAGAAGAAGTACTCTCCTATTGGAGGCAAGATGATCTAGCGAACAGAAGTGTCACTGTTAGGGAGGGGAGCCCCGAGTTTGTTTTTTTCGAGGGTCCGCCTACTGCCAACGGTATGCCCGGAATTCATCATGTAATTTCGAGAACGTTGAAGGATGCAGTCTGTCGCTTCAAAACGATGCAAGGATACAAGGTGAAGCGAAAGGCCGGCTGGGACACGCATGGTCTTCCTGTGGAGATCGAAGTTGAAAAGCAGCTGGGCTTCTCTTCGAAGCAGGAGATTGAGGACTTTGGCATAGAGAAGTTCAATCACAAGTGCAAAGAATCCGTCTGGAAGTACGAAAGTCAGTGGAAGAAAATGACAGAGAGAATCGGTTACTGGATAGATATGGAGCACCCGTATATAACGATGGACAACGACTATATAGAATCTGTCTGGTGGATCCTGAAGCAGTACTTTGACAAAGACTACATATATGAGGGCCACAAAATAATGCCGTATTGTCCGCGATGCGGTACTCCCCTCGCTTCTCACGAGGTTGCTCAGGGCTATAGAGATGAGACTATTGACTCTATATACGCGAAGTTCCGACTGAAAGGAAAGGAAAACGAGTACTTCATAGTATGGACGACGACTCCATGGACGCTTCCTTCTAACGTTGCTCTAGCAGTGAATCCCAGATTCAACTACGTAAAGGTTGAAGCGATGCTGGATACCGGCGAAGTCGAATATTACTACCTGGTCAAGGATCGCCTCAGTGCTTTGCTCGGTGAAGAAGGCAATTACAAGGTTATTGAAGAACTCAAAGGCAAAGATCTTGTCAATCTCGAGTATGAACAGCTGATCCCTTTTGCCAGCGTAGACAAGAAGGCATTCTTTGTGGTTTACGGGGACTTTGTCTCTCTTGAAGACGGCTCGGGTATAGTGCATATGGCTCCTGCCTTTGGAGAAGATGACAACATACTCGGAAGGAAATTCAATCTCCCGCTTCTCCAGCTTGTCGACAAGGAAGGTAAGATAACAGAAGAAGTGAAACCGTGGGCAGGGATGTTTGTAAGGGATGCCGATCCACTCATTGTTCGTTATCTGAAGGAGAGGAATCTGTTATTCAAGAAAGAGCGTTTGACCCACTCCTACCCGTTCTGCTGGAGATGCGATACGCCGCTTCTCTACTACGCAAGAAA
The DNA here is from genome assembly GCF_002432955.1 of Mesotoga sp. UBA5825. NCBI lineage: Bacteria > Thermotogati > Thermotogota > Thermotogae > Kosmotogales > Kosmotogaceae > Mesotoga > Mesotoga sp. UBA5825. The sequence goes on from NZ_DJHG01000070.1 coordinate 44,358, forward strand.
GTCGTGGTACATAAAGACTACAGAGTATAGAGATAAAATGATCGAAGTGAACAACACCGTGAACTGGTACCCAAAGTTTGTTGGGGAGGGCCGCTTCGGTAACTGGCTCGAAAACATGGTAGATTGGGCCCTTTCGAGAGATAGATACTGGGGAACTCCTCTAAACATCTGGAAGTGCGATGAATGTGGCAAGTTGACTTCGGTTGGATCACGAAAGGAACTGGTAGAGAGAGCGGTCGAGAACATATCAGAAGACATCGAGCTTCACCGCCCATATGTAGATGACGTTCATTTAAGATGCGAATGTGGTGGACAGATGACTAGGACCCCCGAGGTCATTGACTGCTGGTTTGATTCAGGGGCAATGCCAGTGGCCCAGCATCACTATCCATTCGAGAACAAAGACAATTTCATGGGAGAGCTATTTCCAGCAGATTTCATCTGCGAAGGTATAGATCAGACTAGAGGCTGGTTCTACTCCCTCATGTCGATTTCTGCATTCCTCTTTGGCCAGTCTCCTTACAAGAACGTTCTGGTTAACAATCTGGTTCTAGACAGGACCGGTCAGAAGATGTCGAAGTCAAAGGGAAATACTGTTGATCCGTCGGAGATAATCGAGAAGTACGGTGCAGATACACTCAGATGGTATCTGCTGGCCGTCTCGCCACCCTGGGTTCCCACAAAGTTCGATGAGGACGGGGTGAAGGACACTTACAGCAAGTTCTTTGGAACCCTGCATAGTGTATTCTCATTCTTCACAATGTACGCAAATGTTGACGACGTTGACCCTGCGAATTTCGACTTGCCTGTTCCTGAAAGGGAAGAGGTTGACAGATGGATAATGTCCAGACTGAACACTCTGGTAAAGGAAGTGACAGAGCTTCTGAACAATTATGATCTTACGAAATCAGTGAGAGCGATTCAGGACTTTGTCGTCGAGGAAGTCTCTAACTGGTATGTGAGAAGGACACGAGACAGATACTGGACCAGCGAACTCGACAACAGCAAGAAGGCAGCCTATCTCACGCTTTATGAAGTACTGCTGACCATCGCAAAACTCATGGCGCCAATTGCACCTTTCACGGCCGAAGAGATTTTCAGAAACCTTACCCACAAGGAAAAGGAGTCTGTGCATCTGGAACTGTATCCGGTTGCCGACGAGAGCTTGATCGAGCCCGAACTCGAAAAGAGAATGGCCACAGTCATGGACATTGTGACACTGGGTAGAGCATGTAGAAACAAGGTCCAGATAAAGGTCAGGCAACCTCTGCCGAAGATTCTAGTGGACGGGAATATAAGAAAGATCGTCGAGTCAATGCGCGAGCTGATCCTCGAAGAGATCAACGTCAAGAACATAGAATACATTGAAGAGCTGGGAGACTATGTGAACTATGAAGTCAAGCCGAATTTCAGAGTTATGGGTCCTAAGTTCGGCAAAGATCTCAAGTCGATCAGCAATGCCCTAAGGTTAATGAAACCTTCTGAAGTTGTCGCAAGAGTCAAACACGACGGCAAGATCTCCGTTGAAGCTAACGGAAGGCTCTTCGATCTGACGGAAGAGGATCTGGACATAAGAATACAGGAACTGGAAGGCTTTACTTTCGAGATGAGCAACGACAACTTTGTCATTCTCGATACCGAACTCACTCCCGATCTTCTGCAGGAAGGGCTTGCAAGAGAAATGGTTTCGAAGATACAGACAATGAGAAAAGAAGCCGACTTTGAGATTACAGATAGAATCACTGTAGCTTACTTCGGGCCCGATGCTCTTGTAGAAGCAATAGAGACATTCAGTGATTACATAAAAGAAGAGACGCTTTCAAACAGCGTCAATTTCCAGGAGGGACTCGATACCGGGACCGAATGGAACCTAAATGGTTACAACACCAGAATCAAGGTAGAGAGAGTCTAGACATATGAAAAAACCGGGAGCTTCATGCTCCCGGTCTCTTATTGGAATGTGAATCAGACAGTGAGCTTAACTATGATCGCCGGATCAAGAACTCTGAAAGTAAATGATTCCGTTATGAAGAGCTCTACCTCATCGTCTGTGCTGCTTTGATAACCGATTTCGAAATCTCCGCCGATTACCATCTCAAGATCGTCGTGATCCTTCGGCAGAAGAAGCGCATCTTTCAACACTCTGCTGACCACAATCTCACTTCCCAGGAAGGACTCGATTCTCTTCACCAGAGGATAACCGGAAACATGTGAGTTCAGCATAGACATAGTATCTGGATTGACCACAAGGACAAACGGTCCGTCAGTGAAGTTGTCTTTCAGAACCTGGACTGCTCTAGACAAAGACTCAATGATTTCATTTGGCTTCGATCCGAGAGGAATGGGGTCGTTTTCGCTAGCTTCAACGATTCCCTCGACTGAAGCCTTTTCGTAGCCGTTATAGATGACTCTCTCTTCAAAGAGCGCGATTTGCTTAACCGCATCTTCAAGAGGTGCAAGATCTGAATCCTTTGCGCCTCTTTCTATATCATCCATCTGCCACCGCACCAGCTTGAACGGGATTCTAGCCTCTATTAGAGGTTTTGCCTTTCTCAAGCCCACCCCGATTTCACCTTCTCTATCCAGGAGCTTCACTCTTCCTTCGGGCAGGAAAGAGTATTCCCAGCCCTTAGG
>NZ_DJHG01000113.1:0-10108 GCF_002432955.1 Mesotoga sp. UBA5825
GCGTCTAATTTCAGCAGTGACTCGCTTTTCTCTCGCCTTCTCCGTGAGCGTAGCAAACGTCTCGACAGTGCTTTTTCTCAATTGAGCTCGTCGGACGTCAGATGTTATTGCCCTTGTAAGGCTCACGAAGAACGGTTCTTCACAGCTTCACGTTTGTGAAGAGTTCTTCTATACTTTGGCGTCTGCGGATAAGTTTGACATAATCACCATCGACGAGTACTTCTGCGGGCAGCGGCATCCCATTGTAGTTGTTTGCCATGGAAAAGCCGTAGGCACCGGCGTTTTCGAATACGATTGCCGTACCTGGTATAGGTACTTCGAGCTTCCGGCCTCTTGCAAGTATGTCGCCGCTTTCGCAAAGAGGACCGACAACGTCGGCAGTTGCCGTCTTCTTGGTGCCGGAGAGGACTATAACTCCGTGATGAGCATCATATAAGGCAGGTCTTATCAGTGCATTCATCCCTGCATCGGTAACGATAAAGATTTTTTCCGAGGGTTTAACACTCACAACCGAAGTCACGAGGTATCCTGCCGGACCGATGATGAATCTACCCAGCTCTGAAATCAGTTTTCCATTGAAGTCAGAAAACATTCCCGAGACGGCCGCCTGCAACTTTTCTATATCAAGCTCTTTGCCTTCATAGTTAATACCCCAGCCGCCGCCGAGATCGATGTGCTTGAAGCCGAATTGCTTAGCACATTCGAGAACTTTGGAATAGGCGTCAACAAATGGTTCTACTTCGGTGATTTGAGATCCAATGTGAAGATGTAGGCCATCGATCCTGTCGGCCACCGTCTCGACCTTTTCGATTGGAACTCCAAATTTGTGGGCTTTGAGTCCTGTCGAGATATGTGGGTGGGTGTGCGCGTCAACATCCGGATTGACTCTTAGAAGCTTCACGACATCTATCCCATCCCAAAGAGGCAGTTCCTGCAGCGAGTCGATGGAGACAGTGTCAACACCCTGATTTGTGAAATGCACAATATCTCCATGGGTCTTTCCGTTACCATTCCAGAGAATTCGCTTCATGCCGGCCATTTTCGATGCGAGGAGCTCACCTCTTGAAACAACATCCGCACCAATGCCTTCTTCTGCCATTATCTTTAGAAGAGCGGGATTGCTGTTTGCCTTCAACGCAAAGACTATCTCTGCATCCAGCCCCTCGAAAACCCTCTTTGCTTTGTCTATTCTCTTTCTTATCTTCTCTGCATCGTAGACATATAGCGGCGTACCGAATTCACCAGCAAGCTTCTGAAAATCAATCATCTCAACCTCCAAAATTCAGCCTTTCCGTTATCTCATCAATCTCTTCAGACCTGATATTAAGCGCTGGCAAAAACCTTATGCTCCCTCCAGTTACATTGAGCAAGACATTTCTTTCAAAGGCCATGCTTTTCACCCCGTTGGGGTTTTCGGCCGTGACTCCTATCATGAGCCCCTTACCTCGAACATCCCTTGCCCAAGGAAGACTCTTGAGGTTTTGCATAAGACGCGCTCCATTTATTCTAACACTTTCGAGAAGGGCCGAATTCATTCTAGACAGAACAGAGAGCCCTGCTGCAAGACTGAGAGGGTTCGGAGCAAATGTTGAGCCGTGATCCCCGAGAGAAAACGGTGATAGCTTTCTGAAGACCGCGGCGCCAAGAGGCAGACCGCCTCCGACAGCTTTTCCAAGTATTACAATATCCGGTTCCAATCCGTAATTCTGATAACCAAAGTATTCGCCTGTTCTGCAAAGGCCCGCCTGAATCTCGTCGGCGACCACCAGAAAGCCCTTTTCCTTCCTGAGTACCTCAATCGTTTCGATCAGTTCGGAAGGATACAAGTACACTCCGCTGTTTCCCTGAATCGATTCTACAAAAACGGCGGCGATTTCATTTTCCTTGACCGATTCAGCAAATGCCTCCGCTTTTTTGGGAAGAAAGAGGACGTCGGGAAGAAGCGGTTCGAAAGGCCTTCGCAGTATTTCACTATGTGTCAAAGAGAGAGCACCGATGGTTCGCCCATGAAAGTTGCCTTCAAAGGAAATCAGTTTCCCCTTTTTCAACTTCCTAACGGCTTTGATCGCAGCTTCTGTGGCCTCGGTGCCGGAGTTTGAAAAATACACCTCGCCGCTGGAATTAACAAATTTCAGGAGACTTTCGCTAAGCCTTTCGGCATCATCGTCGAGAAAGTAGTTTGATGTGTGAGAGTACCTTGCCATCTTCCTAGAGACTGCTTCAATCGTTGCTTCATCCGTATGACCGAAAGCAAGTACTCCTATTCCTGAAAATGTGTCGATGAATTCACCCTTGTCAGTATTTATTCTTATTCCGTGTGCACTCCTTATCTCGAGAGGAAATGGTGAGTATACTTTTGAAAGCATTGTACTCAGCTCACAATTCGAACTCGTCAAGCAGCGCCTTCAAGGCTGTGCTTGCCTGTAATTTCGGTACGAGAACGGAGATCTTTATTTCAGACGTAGTAGTCCCGATTATTCTGACTCCAGCCTTCTGGAGTGCAAGGAAGAAACGGGCGGCTACCCCTGCGCTCGATTTCATGCCAACGCCAACCGTTGATATCTTCGCAACATCCTCATCTATTGCGAGTTCCCAGTTGTCGATATCCACAAGAACGTTTTCTATAGTCCTCTTTATCGCCGCCGGACTGGCCGAGAGAACAGTAAATGCAAGGTGTATATGTTCGTTGTCATTCACAATAGATATCATGTCAACGTTGAAATTCGAACCTGCAACGGCCTGAAAGATCTTGCTGACAACATCCGTATTTCCGGGCAATTTGTTTATAGTTATCTTCNNCTTCAGCTGGTTTGTGTCTATCGTAGCACCCGTTACGACAGGCTGTTCCAGCCATTCGGGAAGCCTGCTCACTACTCTGGTCCCTCCTTCTTCGTTGAATGACGACAGGCAAAGGATCTCAACGTTGTACTTCTTTGCTATCTCCACCGATCTCGAGTGAAGGACTCTTGCCCCTAGAGCCGCCATTTCCAGCATTTCGTCATATGTAATGAATTGGAGCTTTCTCGCATCTTTGTGAACCTTGGGATCGCAGGTGTAGACTCCGGCGACATCGCTGAATATCTCACATGAGACCCCAGCCTTTGCAGCAATCGCGACAGCAGAAGTATCCGATCCTCCCCGCCCGAGGGTAGTAAGATTCCCATCGCGATCGACACCTTGAAAACCTGTAACGACTATCACATCATAGTTCTCAAGTTCTGCATACATCTTTTCGAGGTTAAGATCTGCGATTCTTGCGTTGCTGAAATCTCCAACGGTGCTTATATCAAGCTGCATTGCGTTGTGCGAGATCGAACGGACACCCATACTAAGAAGAGCTATAGAAAGAAGCGCCGCCGAAACCTGTTCTCCTGTCGCAAGAAGCATTGCAAGCTCCCTCTCATCAGGGACAGGAGTCAGGCTTTCGGCTATGGAAATCAGATCATTGGTTGTCTTTCCCATAGCCGAAACAACAACGATCATCTTTTCGCCGTCATCTACTCGTTTCTTTATTCTTGTTGCAACGTTCATTATTCTCTCTGCATTGGCGACAGAAGAGCCTCCATACTTCTGGACAATCATCTAGCTCTCCCGAATCTCGCGCAGCTCTTTGACGAGGCTCGTTTTACTCGCAGTTTTCTCGTCGAACTGCTTTATCACCCGCGCCGGCATCCCGGCCGCAACCGAACGCGGGGGTACATCTTTCGTCACAACCGCTCCCGCTGCAATCACCGAGTGCTCTCCTATCCTTATGCCTTCGAGAACGACCGCATTTGCTCCGACCAGTACGTTATCTTCTATGATTACAGGCGTAGCGCTTGGTGGCTCGACAACTCCGGCAATTACGGCACCGGCTCCTATATGACAGTTGGCACCGATTATCGCACGACCTCCGACAACTACGTTCATGTCTATCATTGTTTCACGGCCGATGACAGCTCCAATGTTAATTACGGCTCCCATCATTATCACTGCGTTGTCTCCGATCTCGACCGTTTCTCGGATTATTGCACCTGGTTCTATCCTTGCACGATAATTTTCGAGTTCAGCCAGTGGAAGAGCGGAGTTTCTTGCCCTCACCTCGAGATAGTGAGAGGTTATCTTTTCGGAGTTCGTTTCAAGTATTTCTCTTATCTCTTTCAGGTCGCCAAAGATTATGCCAAAATCCCTTCCTCCAATGAACGAGGTGTTTCCAGATCTGAAACCTTCGAGATCACCGCAAAGATAGCAAACGGAAGGCGTCTTCTTCTTGGAGTCTCTTATCATTTTTATTATCGTTTCTGCATCCATCTGACAACCTCCTCATAGGAGTAGAAACCGTTTTCCCTCTCAGCGCAGAACATTGCGGCCTTCAGTGCACCTATCGCGAAGACTTTGCGAGAGATGACCCTGTGGCTTATCTCTATAACCTCTCCCTCGTTGGCAAAAAACACTCTGTGGTCTCCGGGGATGCCTCCCGTCCGTACAGAATGGATAGGCAGATCCCTCCCTACGGATTCCTTAAGCATGATAGCGGTGCCGGAAGGAGCGTCTTTCTTCGCGCTGTGATGGACTTCAATTATCTCTGCTTCGAATTCCTCCAGCAGAGATGAATACTCTTTCAAGATCATTCTCAGTAGGTTTATACCGGTGGAGAAATTGAAACTCTGAACTACCGGGACCTTTTCTGCGAGCCTTCTAAGATCGGCAATGTCTGACTGGTTTAGAGCAGTCGTTCCTGTAACGATTCCGGCACCGAATTGATAAGCCATCTCAATTGCGGTCTTCAAAGCTTCGCGATTCGAAAAATCTATTATGATTTCGGGTTCCCCGTGCCTGAATATACCAGTGTCACTAACCTCAAGAACGAGGTCATGTCCTTTGAAAGTTTCAATGATCTCCTTTCCCATTCTTCCAGAAGAGCCGATTAGTCCATATCTCACAGCACACCACTCTCTTTCATGGCACGTTCCACAACCTTTCGATTCGTGTCGGACAACTCAGTGAGAGGAAGGCGAAGTTCGTTTGCGCAATAACCCATTAGGCTTAGCGCGTATTTGACGGGTATGGGGTTCGACTCCACAAACAATGCCTTCATGATCGGAAGTAGCTCGAGATGTAAGTCTCTGGCAGTCTTTAGGTCTTCAAGCAGAATGGAACGAATCATCGTTGAAGTCTTCCAGGGCGCGATGTTGGAGATTACCGATATTACACCGTCTCCACCGCTGCAACAGAGGTGAAAGGCCTGATCGTCATTTCCCGACAAAACTTTGAACGTGGACTCCCTTTCCTTGAGACTTGAGATAAGATAATCCACCTGATACTGATCTCCGCTTGCTTCCTTTACTCCAACTATATTAGCGAACTCGAGGCACCTCAAGATAGTATCTGGAAGCATGTTGGCTCCGGTTCTTCCGGGAACGTTGTAGATGATTATCGGCCCCTGCACGCGCGTGGCGATCTCTCCGTAATGCCTGTAAAGACCTTCCTGAGTGGGCTTGTTGTAGTAGGGAACAACAACGAGCACACCATCGGCACCATCGTCGAACGCCTTCATCGACATTTCGATACTCTTCTTAGTCGAATTCGTTCCGGTTCCTACGATAACAGGTATAAGCCCATTCGCTTCCTGCACCGCTATCTTTATCAGCTGAGAGCGTTCGGAATCACCTATCGTCGGAGATTCACCAGTTGTGCCAAGTACTACAAGCGCATCTACCTCGTTTTCCATTTGGAATTGAAGAAATCTTCTGAAGGCCTCGTAATCTACGTTACCGTTCTTAAAGGGCGTTATAACTGCAGTTCCAGTTCCTCTGAACATTTCTCTACACCTCCTCCCAGATATGCGGCACCGTCTCTGAAGGTTACAGTGAGAAGTCCTCCGTTGGCCTGCAAAGCGACCTTGTTATGGCCTGTCTTTCTCGAGTATACCCACGCAACTGAAGTAGCCCCGCTTCCGCAGGCACCCGTCTCTCTTTCGACACCTCGTTCAAAAGTGCGAACTCTTAGATTTCCGGCCTCGATAACGCTATATATGTTGACATTTGCATCATACAGATGTCTGAGTGGAAGAAGAGCACCCCAATCAATGGCTTCTGTGCTGCCTTCCATTACGAGATGAGGAACGCCCACAACTAATATCTCCCCGCGATACTTCTCCTCTTCAAAGGAACCAAGAAAGCGGGGTGGGGGCATCTTCACTGAGACCACGTTTTCCACCAGCCCTGAAATGACCCCTGCATGTGACGAGAATTCAACTGACCCAGAGTTTTCTTTCTCGTGAATGAAATGAACATAGGTTCTTGCTCCATTTCCACAAAAGGCGGCTCTAAGACCGTCACGGTTGAAGTAATCCATGAAGCCGCTTTCCACGAAGATCGCACCATCGCTCTCACCAACATACTTGAGAACGAGCAGACGCTTTTCCTCTTCACTTAAACTTATGTTTCTCGAATCGACTACGAGAAAGTTGTTTCCTGTTGCCGAGTAATATGCCCCTTTCATGTCAAGCGCCTCCTATGTGGGTTTTCAGAATCCTAATGGCATTCGTAGCGGCTCCTACCCGGATGTTGTCCGCCACGTTCCAGAGTAGGAAACGATTGCTGTCGAAGCTTCTGAGTCTCGAAACATGGACGAGATCGGAGCCCGCTATTTCGAGTGGAGTGATATGCTCCTCGGAGTAAACTACATGATCAGAACACTCGATAGTCTCGCGGAGTTCTGTAAGTGAAAATGATCTGACAGTCTCGCAGAAAACTGATTCAGAATGGCCATGAATAACTGGTACCCTCACCGTTGTAGGCCAAACGGAAATCGAATCGTCTCCGAAGATCTTTCTCGTTTCATTAACCATCTTCATCTCTTCTGAAGAAAACCGGGAATCGAGCAGATCGCCGATCACCGGCACAACATTTCTGTGTATCTGTCTCACAAACACAGAAGGAGTGACGTCTCCTCGTTCCTGATCCTCCAACTCTGCGATTCCCTTATTCCCCGCCCCCGAAACCGCCTGATATGTGGATACAACAATAGTCCTAATTCCGTAGTTCTTATAAACCCCGCTTAGCGAAATAACCATCTGAATGGTTGAGCAGTTTGGATTGGCGATGATTCCCCTGTAACCTTCGATAAGATGCCCATTGATCTCGGGTACAACAAGCGGAATCTCTTGATTTGCCCTGAAGGCCGAAGAATTGTCTATTACGACTGTTCCCTTTCTTGAGGCAATGGGAGCGAAGCTTTTCGAAACGGATGCCCCAGCCGAAAACAGAGCGTAATCATATCCTTTGTCAAATGAATCTTCGCGAAGCTCTTTGACCTCAAGTCTCGCACCTGCAAAATCTAGATTCTTTCCGGCGCTGCGTCTGGAAGCGAAGAGGTCGATCATTGCCGAAGCCAATCCCTCCTCCTCAAGTTTCTTCAACATCATTCGGCCCACTTCCCCGGTAGCGCCTACTATAGCGAGTCGCACTTAACCACCTCCTGAAAAAGAAAAAGTGCTCCCGAAGAAAACGGGAACACTTCAATGGTTTGAAATAATGTCTTATTCCAAACCCACCGGCTCTCCACGCAATCTTCGTGACAGTCATACAGGTCTTTCCTGTATGCCCAGAAGTCGGTCGCTGGGGCTTCCGCCTTCTTCGGCACCCTCGCCTTTCGATCCGTTCCAATCCCCTGATGAACGTCTACTGATCTTGGGTGCTCCTCCGTTGGGTAACTTCCGATTGATTATATCACGGTGTTCTCGACACCAACTCGCCCTTTGAAAACATAAGGTTAACTGATCATCTCAATTGAACTTCGCTACTGAACCTCATCCGGCACCAGCTGACTGTAGCCGAGGAGCGCTGACGATATTCGGGCTGCTAGAAGCCTCCGGTTCCGCCTCCACCGCCTCCACCGCCAGAGCCACCGCCGCTGAATCCACCGCCTCCGCCGGAACCACTGCTTGAAGCAGAAGAGGCGGCCCTTGTTACTCCTGTGAAAGAGCTCACGGCATATGCTGTAACGGGATAGTACATGTATGGATGTCTGCTCTGTTCTCTCCAGACATCCTCAGGCACGATCTTGTTCAGATTCTTCCTTACGGTATCCGCTATGCCGAGTGCGGTTGCGTACACCAGATACTCCTCCCAGAGGATTATTGACTCGGGTGGTTTCTCATTCAGGAGGGAGTAGTCTTCTAAATACTTCTTCAGACCAAGCCATCTGAGATAGAAGAGCCTTCCCTCTTTTGTCCATCTTCCGAAAACGTCTTTCGGCAGGAATATGATGACCCAGCTAACCGTCCAGATCACTCCGTAGAATGCGAGCGAAAAGAGACGCATGGGGGCAAGGTCAGGTTTTGAATAGAAAACAAGAAGGAGCACACATACAACGAGCATCAGAAATGAGTATCCGTTTACTATTGACTTGCCCTTCAAATCTATAAGATGCATTTTACGTACCGTATCGTTGACCTTGCTCTTGTATTTCGAGAATTCGCTTGTGAAAACACGCGCCTTGGACTGCTTCTTCGTCACTTCTTTTTTAACATCGTTGAAGTTAAAAACATCATCCTTGTCGTATTTATCAATGAATTTCAGGAAGGCCGCTTCGGTCGGTCTTAGTTTTGTGTCGTCTCGACTCTTTATTACAATTCCCTCTACCTTGTCTCCCTTCTGAAAATCGATGTATTCCTTTCTGTACAGCTCCATAATTGTAGAGCCAATTCCGTCGTCGTCGACAAACCCGGCTAAGTTCTTGACGGCAGCGTTGATTACGTCTGGAGCATCGCCCGTCGGAAGCTCTCTCTCATACTCGGCGAAGTAGCCGATATCTATTTCCTTCCCATGCTTTCTATGAGTCCTAATAAGGACGAACGGAGTGAGCAAGCCGATTGCAATCGGGATTATCCACTTTCCAAAGAGGACAACTAGACTAACTTCCCTTTCTGCTTCATCGATGAATTTCCTATCAAATGCTCCACCAAGAGCTATATTCCTCATATTCATTGCGTTTGCTTGTTCCTTTGAAATGACTGCCCTAAACTCGACATACGTCATTGGTGGTATATTCGTTGCTTTCAGCTCGAAAGTATTTCCACTACGATTGACTTCGACAGGCGGATGCGTGAAGAAGTCAAGAATATCTAGATTCTGAGGAAACACAATCTTCGCGGTAATCTCTCCTACCCAGCTTGCTGTATCTTCACCCCATACCTTTCTGAAAATCTGGGCAATGTCAGTGCCTATCTCCACGGCTCTTCGAATAGTGTATTTGTAAGTGACGCTTACTCTCTCTTCTCCCTTGACTGGGGTAACGCTCGAAGAATTGTAAGGAACGAACCATACCCTAACTGATCGTGACGACTCGCTGCCCATAGGCTCAATATACTTGATCTCTTTGCCAACAGCTGTTACCTCGATTGAGCTATACAGACTTCCGGCTCTGTCTGCAGGAAGCTCCCTATACACTCCTCTATAAGCTTTGTTGAACACGTAGTCTATGGTCTCCGTTACCGTAAGCAGGCCGTTCTGATCAATCTCCATCAAGACATTTACTTTCTCTACCGACGTTATTGCTGAGAAAGACTCTCCAATTCCATCGCTGAAGATGAACACTGCTACTCCCCAGGTAATCAGTCCCAGAACAATTCCAGCAATGACTCTGACGACTATCTTCTTCACTTACTGCCACCTCCCCCTTATTGCATTTTACACTATCGTACCTAGAAAAAATGGAATGAGCCAGTCTTGACGCAAGCAAAGAGCCGCTGATCGCTTAAGAACGGAGACCCGCTGTACGCTGTAAAGAGCCCAGGCCCGGAAAAGCGTCCGGGGGTGCAAGGCTGGGCTAAGAGCGGTTGTTGGTCGTACGTGGTTGGTGGTTGGTCAAGATCAAAGAGCTAGAACCCCTATCACGCAAAGAATGACAAAATCCAGTTTATCAGAACCAGCTCACTTCGTCATCCTCGTGCTTCTTGGCCAGGATCTCGATCCTTGGATCGTTCTCAAAACCAGATCCCGTGCAGGCACATCATGGGATAACAAAGTGAGAGGATTTATGGGCAGGCTCTACGGGATGACAATGTCAAACGATTAGACAATTCTTTTGTAGGGGCGAACGGCTGTTCGTCCGAAACGACTTT
>NZ_DJHG01000015.1:0-4932 GCF_002432955.1 Mesotoga sp. UBA5825
ATTTCATAATTGATCTCGTTTAACAGCTTCGTTGATGAAGAAAACTGATCATACATAGGAAATATGAATTCATGATATCATATTACTTGCTGGAGGTGATGGCGTGTCGACCAGATTACTTAGGCCAACGGAGAGAGGACAAATAACAATACCAAAGGAAGCGAGAGATAAACTGAAGATCACTCCCGACAGCAGGTTCAAGGTCTCTGTGGAAGGAGATAAGATAATCTATCAGCTGGTGTCGCCTTTCGACATGATAGTCAAGGAGTTTCAGAAAGAGGCGGAGGCCAGAGGCTATACTAAGGAAGAATTGGAAAACGAGCTGGAAAAGGTCAGAAAGAAGCTCTTCACAGAGATTTATCATGAGAGTGATGATTGATTCGAACACATTCCTCTCAGGCATTGTTTTCGACGGAATGGAAGGACTCCTCTTGCATACCATGGTGCATTCCAATCATGTGCTTCTGCTTGCGAGGTTCAGTGTTTCAGAGGTTGAGAGAGTATTGAGAAGGAAGTTCCCAGGTGTGATCGAAGATTACGAGGGTATTCTCCAGTCAATTGATGCAGAAATACTGCCCTTTCCAGACAGAAGCGAAGTGGAGCAATGTATTGAGATAATCAGAGACGAGTACGATGCTCCAATTCTTGCTTCCGCTATTAAGGCTAGACCAGATGTGTTTGTTACAGGCGACAAAGACTTCTTTGAAGAGCGAGTAAGAGCATTGATCAGAGTCGCAACTACAAGAGAGACACTCAAGCTCATACAAGAAAGCAAGATATGAAGCAAAGCTCTTCTGAGCCAACTCCCCACCAATAACGTATGATCAGCCGGTCAAAGAAGAAAGAGCACTGTCGGACGTTCGTTGCGCTCTGTGAAAGACCGAGAAGCGAAAATGGGGACTGACCGGCTCCATAAGAATCGCTGTACGCTTGCTAAGTGACGCTGCACGCTGTGAGGAGACGTCCTTTGAAAAAGCAGTTCCAAGTTGCATGTTCCAAGTTGCAAGCGGTAGAGCGAAAAACTCAGATTCCGTCATGCTGTAAGAGCCGTCCTTCGAAGAGCAGTGAGGAGTTGCTTGTTCCAGTTGCAGGCTAGAGACCTGAAAGCAAAAATGTCACAACGCGTCATCTGAACTTGATTCAGAGTCTTACCCTTCTTTTTTCGTCTCATGTAGCTTTTCTGGTTGACCAAGAACGAAGCACTGGTTTTTCCCTCGGCTAAAGGAGAACCGTTTAACGGCCAACTGATATCGCTTTGCTCTTTCCAATCCCTACCGCAACCCCCGACCCCGGCCTTTTGCTTTTTCTTACTATGCATGATCTGCTTTCTCTCCTTGCTCTTGATACTCTCGAATATGGTTTTTCTAGAAGCGAGGCTTCACCTCAAACTCAAAACGTCTTCTCGCTCTCTAGGTTTTCTCGGAGAACCGATAATCCCAGCAACTTGCATCTGGTGGAACTGATTTCTCTCTCTTCTCCGAGGGTGGATCGCCTACAACCACAACTCTCGGTCTCCAATGTGTCTTTATGAATCCCATTAGCCAAACGTGTTGTCCCATGAATGGGTAGAGCACTATAATAGTTTATCCAACCATAAGCGAGGAGAAAAGATGAAGAAGGGATACAAGCTGATCTATCAGTTCAAGATAATGCTTCTTGACATCACACCGTTAATCTGGCGACGAATACAGGTTCCGGACATCTACACTTTCTGGGATCTTCACGTCGCAATTCAGGATGCTATGGGCTGGTCTGATTACCATCTACACGAATTTCAGGTCGTTGATCCGAAGAGTGACGAGCTTGTTTATATAGGGCTTCCTATTGAAGACGATTTCAAGGAGGTTCTCGATTCCAGAAAACTGCGCATTTCCGATTATCTCTCGATTCATAACCGAAAGGCGTCATACCTCTATGATTTCGGAGACAACTGGATCCACGATATTCTTCTCGAAGAGGTTCTCGGTAGAGACTTGAGTGTCAAGTATCCTAGATGCATCGCCGGTGAACGAGCCTGCCCGCCTGAAGATGTTGGAGGAACAATGGGTTATCGTGATCTTGTTGAGGCAATGAAGAATAAGAAGCACCCTGATCGAGAAGATCTGATCGACTGGCTGGGAAGAGAGTACGACCCCGAATCCTTCGATCGGATGCAAATCCACTTTGACGACCCTGATGAACGCCTGAAGAACACATATTAGAGAAAGCAGAATAGGACGCAAGACTAGACCGGAGCTATCGTTCCAACACAAATTGCTGATAACAGTAGTCTCCAAAGGGCCCTTTTCATCGACAAGAAGACATGGAACGGTACAGCTCGAAAACAGCTCTAATGAGATCTTGCCAGGCCAAGAGAAACCTTCTTCAAGAACTGGCGACCCAACTCGAAGAATCAAAGCCAAACAGACTCAGAAGACAATTGACTCTCTAAACAGCTTATGAAAAGCGCATCTTAGAAGCCCTTCTCTTTGAAGCTCTCAAAGAAGGACTTTACCGAGCATTCCAGAAGAAAAGCGGCCACTGCATACGTAATACAGGGCAGAGGGTTTTCAGAGCCCCGAATCTTTCTTCCTGGAGATTCTTGTTTCCGATTCTCAGTCAGCAACTGGTGCGAACATCTTTATATAGTATCCAAAGCATGTTGTATCCAGCTATCCGGTTTATGAAGTTACGCAAGATAGTCCTCTTCGAACTCTTCGATTGTCTGATACTTCTTCACCTGGACTCTGTTTTCGTCATAGAGCAATCTGTACTCTTCCATTGCTTCGTCGAAGGTCCTCGCCGACCTCTGTAAATCGTTGATATCGAAGTGCTTCATCAGATCGATAGACACGCCTTCGTACTCCTCTCTCATTTCATCGTAGAATCGCTGGCAACTTGCGGCCGTCATGAGAGACAAGTACTTGTTGTCGGTCTTTGCGGCAAGCTCCATCTTGTTTCTCCAGTTCGAATAGATTTCCTCGTAACTACCTGTAAGAGCCTGCGAATCAAGTTTCTTCTTGCCCTTAACTCTGTACTTGATCTCTTCTATCTTCTCCCCCGTACACCGCAAAAGCGAAGTTGCGCTCTCTTTAATTGAACGCAGTGTATCGGCCTCGATGAGTCGTCTGTAATGACCTGGAAATCCAATCGGTAATTCCCGCATCCTTTCGATCTCTTCAGGTATGTGTCTAGACCCAAGACTTACATATGACTTGTTGATTAGATACATGATCATTTCGATAGAGTTGATCAATTTGGCCGACTCGTATTTGACTCTTCCGGACTCTTCACTCAGAACCAACTCTGCGTAAGTCTTCTGAGCCTACCCGAAATGCATCAATATATTCCTCAGATCGTGTTAATTCAGCGGGCTGTTCAGACGTTCCATAGCTTTACCGCGAAGCTCCATAAACCTCTGAGGTTGCTTGTAGTCACGGTAGTAGACGATGTTCACGTCCATCAGCCTTGAGATGTATGGTGTCGAATATTTAGCCATGTCTTCAAGCTGCTGCCAGCTCGTGCAGTAGATATCATGAGCAACGTCTCCCAAAATGAAGCATGAACCTATTCTGTATCCTTTCGAATCGTTTATTCAATGAAGAGATCTAAATCAGACTTGTCGTGTATGTCTCCAGTGGCAAATGAACCATAGATGCCGACCAACGCTACCGAGTCCGGGCAGACACGCTTCGATTTCTCAATCACCGCCTTGATGCTCCTCTCGTTCTTAATCACTAGAGCCTCTTTGATCTTCTCATCCACAACATCCGCTCCATTCTGCATACTGACTTCACTCACCTGCTTATTGCCAACATAACTCATTCAGCTCCCGCAAGTTAGTTTAAAGGACGATTCTATCAAGTGGAGCGGATTTATGTTGACAAACAATACTGTGCTCCATGCAATCACAGGCGATCTCCAGGAAAGGATAAGAGCTGCTAGATTCATCTGAAGAGGCATAGGGTGGGAACCTCCAGCTGCGTTCAGGTCGATGATGTTACACTTGGAATGGAAAATCTCAAGCAACATGAAAGAGGTGGGGTGTGAACTTTGCTGGGAGCAATTGTCGGCGATATCGTCGGGTCGAGATTTGAGTTCAATAATCACCGAAGCAAGGCCTTTGAACTATTCACAGATGAGTGCTTTGCTACGGACGATAGTATAATGAGCCTTGCCGTTGCCAAAGCGATCATGGAAACTGAGAAGGTTGTTGACAAATCGCGAGAAGACTACAGGCTGAGTATGTGCTATGACCGTCTGCTAAGAGAGCTTACAGTGAAATATATGCAGCAGATCGGTCGAAATTATCCTAACTGCGGTTATGGGGGAATGTTTGGAAGATGGATATTCAGCGCCAACCCTCGGCCGTACAATAGCTTCGGCAACGGAGCTGCTATGCGCATTGGCCCTGTGGGATTCACTGCGCGAAATGAATTGGAAGCGATAAGCCTCTCAAAAACGATAACCTCTGTCACTCACGACCACCCGGAAGGGATAAAGGGGGCTGAGGCGACTACCATTGCCATTTTCCTTGCGTGTCAAGGCTTCTCAAAGCGGGATATTCGCGTCAGGATCTCAAGAGATTACTACTCTCTGGATTTCACAATCGACGAGATTCGCCCATCATATGACTTCAATGAAACCTGTCAGGAAACAGTGCCACAGGCCATACAGTGCTTCCTAGAATCAGATTCATTCGAAGATGCAGTCCGCACTGCGGTTTCGCTTGGCGGAGACAGCGACACAATCGCAGCAATAACCGGAGCGATAGCCGAAGCTTACTACAGCATACCGTATGACATAAGAACCAAGGCACTGCACTATCTAGACAAAGAACTCCTCGCGATCTTCTTTGAATGGGAAGCCTTCTTGAAATCATAAAAACTGTCGATAGCGAGATTTCGATTTGACCGTGGTAGGGGGTAGCGGGTAGGGGGTTGGTAAGAGCAA
>NZ_DJHG01000140.1:0-1222 GCF_002432955.1 Mesotoga sp. UBA5825
GTCCCTTTGTTGGGACTGGGTTTATCGTTGTGTTGCTGCGTGTTTCCCTGGTCGTTCTGCTTTGTAATGTCACCATCGTTATCTCTGGATGAAGGCGGTTCTTCTTTTGTTGGTCTTTCAGCTCTTTGGATGTATTGTATGATCATGTCGTTGATGTCTAAAGTTGTAATCGTAACGCAATCACACGGACGGCTGAATTTATTGCGTGCGTCATACCCCCACTTTCAAAGCCGTGTAAAATTATTCTGTAACCCTCACCTCTGATTTCATGCGTTATACAAGGATTAGTCTCGTTTACGTGGTAATTATTGGAAAGAAACATACGTTTGATTTTAATAGACAATGAGGAGGAAATTCATGAAGAAGATTTTTGCTATAATTGCTGTTCTTGCACTGCTGGGAAGTTTCGCCTTTTCTCAGGATACGAACACCGACACACAGACTATAACTGTAACAATGAATGAAATTGCTCTACTCGCAGTGACAGGTGCTGCAGCTTCCATAGGATCTACAACGGCAGACGCTCCGGCAGTAAGTATATCGGTAACACAACCACCGCTCGCCGGTGACGCTCCGATAGTAACTGTTGTGCATGATGCAACTTATCTTAGATACACATCCCTGAGATTCGCAGGCCTTACAAGAAAGGTCACCGCAACTTTAGACGGGCTTCCCGCAGGTTTCTCAATTTCGTTGAAAGCCGATGCCGCTACTATTAGTTCAGCGAAAGGCAATGTAGGAGTGGGTTCAACAGTTGAGTTTGTTGATGCAACGCTTACAGGTGATCTCGTGGAATCGATAGGAGCAGGTCTCGCAAGAACTGGTACAGAGGCTGAGGCAGGGCATCCGCTTACTTACACCGCCAAGATCGATGAGAATGCTCTTGGAGAACTTGGAGGAGGTCTCGCGGACGGGGGCTTCTTTAATTCTCTAGATACAGTCATAACGGTTACTTTTACTCTTACGGATATTTAATATTTAAATAGAACCAATGAATCTTTTTTTCAGAACAGTCGAAGTATTGAAGCAGCGCAGAGCGCTGCTTCTTTGGCTTGCTGTTCTAGCAGTTGGTTTCACAGCTCAAGCCGTCACAATCTCAGCTACCGGAAAAGTGACTCAAGGCACGGCCTGGGAACTGGTTGCTGTCTCCCCGCTGATTGCCGGAGATGAACCCTCTCTGAGCATGTCTGGTTCCCTGGTTAGCCCGCCAGATGCGACTACC
>NZ_DJHG01000140.1:1251-5630 GCF_002432955.1 Mesotoga sp. UBA5825
GCGACTACCATTACCGTTTACAGACCTGAACTCTCCGGAGGATATGGAAAAGAGAGGAAATTCAGGATCTCCGTAAGCCGAACTGACGGCATGCCGTTGTCTCTTAGGTGGTCAACTGAGATGCAGGTTATTTGGGACCCTACAAGTCAGCAAGGTGTAATTTCAACCACCTATATCGGTTATCTGGAGCTTTCAGATCCAAATACTTCCTACGATTTCGTAGATATCGTTTTCAAACCACGTGGAGAGGGAGTGACCTTCTTCGTTCAGTACTCAGTAGATGCCAATGACCTGGACATGGTAAGCAATACTTTAATTACTTTCACAGTTATTGATCTCGGTGAAGTTCAGTAGTCTCGTACAATTATGGTCTGGAGTTGATAGACATGTTCAAGAGGATTTCAGTTTTCGTTTTTTTATTAATCTTTGTTGCAGTAGGCGCCGATGTTCTAATCATAAACGGCCTTACCCATACATTCAATACGTCGGCAGGTCAGGTTCTTTCCGGAGAAATTCAGCTCCAGAACAACGGTAGCGAATCCGCAAGAGTGCGCTTCTACATTACAGATTACTTTTTCTACTACACAGGCTCTACACAGTATCCCGAAGCAGGAAGTCTCGAAAGGTCAAACGCCGACTGGATAGAGCTTCAGGCACCGGAGATAACTATCCCAGCCAATTCCAGTCTCAACTACAGCTTCTCAGTAATTGTACCGACAGACGAATCCCTTTATGGAACTTTCTGGGGCGTGATTATGGTTGAACCTGTAACGGAGTTCCTTGAAGAGACCAGTGAAGGTATAACTATGAGAACCCTTACCCGGTACGCGGTTCAGATAGTAACCAACCTGGGCAATCCAGATAACAAGAGCATCGTGATCATAGGAAGGAGCCTTGAAAAGGAAGGCGATCTGTACTCGCTGGCTCTGGACATAGAAAACACGGGTGACTGGTGGCTCAGGCCTCAGGTTTCAGCCAGAGTCTTTGACTCAACAGGAGTAACAATAGGGGAATTCTCTGGAAACTCTCTACGCCTTTATCCTGGCACCTCAGGGCACTTCAGGGTACCCTTCGAAGGTCTAGCTCCGGGAAGCTACAGTGTGCTGGCCCTTATTAGAGATGGTGAGGATGCATGGGGCGCACAGTACTCGATGATGATCGAATAATCATGAAACCGCAGAGACTGCTTGCGGTGCTTCTACTTCTGGTGACTGTCGCTCTGGCAGCGACAGATTTTGAAATATCACTCTCGTCGCCGCCTCCGGAAGAAGTAGGTCCCGGTGAGATTGTCTCTGTAGCAATCATTGTTCTCAACAATTCCTTTGAAGCGATTTCCTTGAGAGAATCTCTCTCTCTTCCGGAAGGCTGGCGAAGTGTTTTCGGTACTTCTACCTTTGAGGTTGCTCCCGACTCTTTTGAAATCAGGATAATCAGCTTCGTGGTTCCGAACAGAGCTCTCGCTGGAGATTACAAAGCCGTCTACTCAGTGCGCGATCCCGAGGGAAGAGAATCAGAAATAACAATCAATGTAAGAGTAGCTTCAACCCTCTCTTTATCACTTTCCAGAATCGAAGGCCCTGACTATGTACAGGCAGGCGAAGATTATTCTGTCGTATTCTCGATAACAAACAGCAGTAATATACCAGTTGTAATAGATCTTCGCGCAGATGACAATCTCTCTTACAGACTTAGCCTCAGCAAGTCTTCATTGACTCTTGAGCCTGCATCCACAGAGTCGGTTCTGGTGAGCGCGAAGACTTCTTCGCTGCTTACCGACCAGTCAACTCACATTATCACGCTTACCGCTAAGGAGAGTTCGGGCAGCATCAGAGTTACTTCCGCCCGCTCATCGGTGGTGATTATTCCTCCAGCCGACTCTATAGCAAACAGGTTCATTCTCTTGCCAGCAAGAGTTACGATCTTGGCAGGCTTTTCGGACTCCTTATACCTAAATTCAGCAATAAGAATCGATGGTTTCATCGATGACTCCAAGAAAAGGCGCGTCAATCTCGAGCTCTCTCTTCCAATCATAAAGGCAACCGAAGAAGAAAAACCCTTCACAATTTCAGCTTCCTATAGAAGTCCTTATTTTGAGGCGAGATACGGCAATATCTCGCGCATTGGCCTAGCATCTGTTTCTCTCGGTAATTCCACAAGCGGCTTGGATCTCCTGATCAAGCTAGATCCATGGAAGTTCGGCGGAAGTCTATCAGAAAGCTTTTCGGAGTACGACCTCTTTCTGGACTGGAGGAGATCTACAGATTTTGCGGTCGGACTTGCACTAGATGGGAATCTCTCGTTATCTGGGCAGCATATATTGTCGGTTGCAGCCGAATCAAGGATAGACCAGTTCAGGAACCGTTCCGTTCTCAGAGTACCGTCTTTAGACGGTAAGCTGGATGGCCTTCTCTTCTCTTCTGACTTCACGAATCGGGTTGAACATTGGCAGCTTAGGTCTTCTATAGACTACTCGAATCGAATATCAGAAGGCTCGGACAGGGAAATACTGAANNCATCTGGCAGGAGCCAGGCTCTCTCCGTCTCTCTCTCGAAGGGAATATTCAGAGAAATACTCCCTTCGATTTCCAGTTGCCAGGGCTTCTTGACAGCTTTTCCCTACAGGCCAGGGCATCATCACCTTCGCTTTCAGGTCTTTATCTTTCAATCGGCGGAAATTACGGAGCCGGCAGCGTTAGGTCGTCAGGAGGCCAGATTACTTACTTTGGAACTAATCTCTCAGCTTCTTACAGCTACTCAATGATAAGCGCTTTCGCATCTTTTGCACTGCAGTACTCAGGAATTCCTTCTGACTACAAAGGAACGCACTCTCTGGAACTTTACGGTTCTTACAGGTTCTCAAATCTCACATACGTCTATGCAAGAGCTTCCCTAAAGTATTATGTAGGTGACAGATGCGAAACGGCTCTCTCCCTTGTGGTAACACACATAACAGGCGGAGGTATGAAGTTGAACACTGTTCTGACATACGAGATGAGAGATCTGCAGCCTTCGAAAATTAAGGGTGAGTTTTTGAGCTCCGCAACTCTGCCTGGCGGCTCATCGATCGGCATTGGATTCAATGTGGGCGCTTCTCTCAAAGACTACTGGAAGCCATCGATAAGCTTTTCACTCAGTTATACCTTCCCTTTCTCACTCCCGGTTTCGCCGCGCTCAAACCTCACTTCTCTCTCAGGAGAAGTATCTATTCTGGTCGGGGGAGAGCAAGTTCCCGTCAAGGGGGCCGTCGTAACACTGAACAATCTAGTTTCAATAAGCGATGAGAATGGTCGATTCAAGTTCGGAGGGCTTAGACCTGGCAAGTACTACCTGGATATTGATGCCAGGTCTCTCGAGCGTGGTCTTATAAGTGTAAAGACAGTTCCATTCGAAATCGAACTTAAGGAAAACGAAGAGGATTTCGTTTCACTATACCTCACCAGATCTGCAACGCTTAGAGTGAGACTTATCAAGCCTGAACAGACAGAGATCAGCCTCGGTGGGGTTCTAATAATCCTGAGCAACGGAGAAGTATACAGACTCACTACAAGAGAAAGTGGAGAGATTGTGGTTCCCAATCTGAAACCCGGAAAGTTGACTGTGAGAATCGATACTTCTACCCTACCCAACGGGGTCGCGGTCGAATCTCAACTGATGGAAATCGATCTGAAGCCTGGAGCTACTGAAACGATAGAAATCCAATTAAGAGAAAAAGAAGAAAGCATAATCATAATAGATACAGGTGTACTGTGATCACTCACCGGAGAACGTAAAGATAACGTCAACAATCATTGCCATCGAAGCCAATTTCTCGGGTGAACGAACTTCCACATCATAAATAAACGTAGCTCCTTGAGCTCTTCCCGTCCAACAAGTTCCTATGTTGGAGAGTATCACCTTAGGTACATCACTTAGAATAACCCTTCCAGACGAATGACCGAGCTCTCCTACTCCTGATTCAGGAGACCTAACCTCTATCGCGGTTTCCATGAAATCAAGAATAGTGGGATCTGAGAGAGACGCAGTAATCGAACGGGACTTACCGTTTGTAGATACCGAGGTGTACCAGATCGTTCCGCCTTCAATGTTATCGAAGACAGCTCTTTCTCCTTCCACGAAGGCCCCTTCTGTAATTTCGAAGGCGAAAGTCGTTCTTGATACTTCGAGAAGAGCAACCGAATCAACGATTACCCTTATCTGCTGAGTAGCAGTATTCTGACTTCCAAACAAAACAGCAACCATAATAACTACAAACAATCCAGCGAGCAGCTGTCTCATGAGATCACCATCCCAGCAAGCCACGAATACATTCTATCACTTTTGATCATATAAATCAATCATTATACTTATGCTTTAATTTAAATCATATGATTATTTATTTT
>NZ_DJHG01000140.1:5641-10571 GCF_002432955.1 Mesotoga sp. UBA5825
TTTTGCTTTTCCTTCTTTGTCTTCTGGTAAAGACTACCCTGTAGCCTTACGTCTTATTCAACATCATTTCTCGAAAAGGGTTTGAAACGGCCTTGGCTTAGGAGCGAAGAAGTGATCTGATTCTAGATGATATAATTTCGGAGATCAAAAGAAGAAGAGGAACAGGGAGACAAATCTTGAAAGTGAAGAGTTTTTTACTTTATATCATAGTCACGGTCTTGTTTGGTTATGTGCTCTTCACATTTATTAGTGCTTCACTGAATAATCAGGATACAGTGAAAGGAAAAGTGTTGGAGATAGTCAGTTTTGAAGAAACCGGGGGTTATTGGGGAAAAGGTCTCCAGACTTTACGAGTTAAGGTAATCAACGGCTCGTTCAGCGGCGATGAGGTTGTTGTCGAAAACTACTTCACGGACAATCCCACAATGAACATTCGCGATGAAATGGGAGATTTGGTTGTTCTATACGTAGTAGATCGAAGAGGGTAGCCCAGCTTCCATATCGCCGACTTCAAAAGGCAGAGATATGTCTTCGTTATTGTACTCGTTTTTGTTGGTCTCCTTCTTCTTGTCGGTAGAATATCAGGTTTAAAGCCTTCATCACGCTTACCATAACAGGATTGATAATAATCAAGGTTATGCTCCCGCTTATCTTAAGCAACTTCAATCCAATAGCGGCCTCTTCTCTTTCGGCAGCACTCATTACTATCCTGACCTTTACAATCGTGGCGGGACTCAACACTAAGTCCTTCTCTGCTGCTTTCAGGACCGCCTGCTTCCTGTGGTAACAATTTTGTGTATAATTGGCGCTTATGCAATAAACTCAAGTGTATTCGACGTCCTGATTATGGCCATCTTTGGCCTGATTGGCTTCGTTATGAGAAGGAAGGGATACTCGGTGGCGCCAATGGTTCTCGGTATTGTGCTGGGATCGTTGATGGACGCCAATTTCAGAAGAGCGGTATCGCTGGCTTCGGCAGGAGACAATCTGATAATCTCAATGTTCTCCAGACCTATCAGCCTCATACTGATAGCCTTCATACTAATATCGCTGTTTTCAAATTTCAAGTTTGTCAAGACCGGAGTGAGGAAGCTCTTCTCCAGAGGGTCTGACAAAGGACAGGAGGAATGAAAATGATAGCCTTTGCTTCCAGGCATAACCTCTCAGGGAGGCTCTCCGTACCCGGTTCAAAGAGCCATACAATATGAGCGGCCCTCATCGCCGCGATGGCAAACGGGCTCTCAACCATAAGAAACCCTCTTCCCAGTGAAGACTGTCTTTCGGCGACAAGAGCCGCAAAGGCCTTCGGATCGGACGTGAAGATCGAAAAGGGAGTATGGACTATCCAGAGCACTCAGGATGGCTTGAAAGTTCCCGACGATATGATCGACTGCGGCAATTCCGGAACGACCTATTACTTCGCCACGGCTATCTCCGGAACTCTGAGCGATTACGTTGTTTTGACGGGCGATTACCAGATCCGCAGGAGACCCGTGGGAAAACTATTGGATGCGATGAGAGATCTGGGAGCCTTTGCCGTAACCACAAGGAAGAACAGCAATGCAGCTCCTTAATAATAAAAGGCCCCATGAGGGCCGGCACGATCGTCTTCGGTGGAAAGATGTCCCAGTACATCTCGGGAATGCTTCTGGCCTCCGCAAGGATAAAGGGCAAGACAAGAATCGAAGTCCAGAAAGCCATAGAGAGACCTTATCTGCAAATGACTGTGGACTGGATGACCGAGCACGGAATAGAAGTCGAATACGACGAGAAAAACTACAGCTTCTTCGAAGTGGAAGGCCCCCAGGAATACAAAACGGTCGAAACTTCAATACCAAGCGACTGGGAATCCGTTGCATTCCCTCTTGTAGCGGCGCTGGTTACGGATTCCGAGATTGTGATAGAGGATCTCGATCTTTCCGGAAGCCAGGGAGACTCAGTAATCGTGGATATCTTGAAAGAGATGGGTGGAGACGTAACTCTCGACGGGGCTACCAACTCTCTAAAGGCCAGGGGGGGAAACAAACTCAGGGGAATCACCATAGATTGTTCCGACATTCCCGATGCTCTGCCCATACTAACAGTCGCAGCATGCTACGCTGAGGGAGACACCGTACTGACGGGAATAGAAAGCATAAGAGTGAAAGAGACCGACAGAGTCGAGGTAATGAAGAGGGAGCTTTCAAAAATGGGAGCATCGATCGAGGACACTGATCGTGAAATGATTATCCATGGCGCCAAGAAGCTAACCGGAGAAGAGGTCGAAAGCCACGACGACCATATAGTGGCTATGTCCCTCGCCGTCGCGGGACTCTTCTCAGAAGGCGTCACGGAGATAAGCAATGCAGAATGTGTCTCGGTCTCCTTCCCGGGTTTCTACGAACTCATGAACGATGTTGGAGCTGGATTCGAGACCGAATAGAGTCACACGTCTCGAGAAGATATCTAGCAGTTGTCACTTTTAGGATGGAAATCATAGAGAACATCACTCATGAACCCCGGCTTCTCGGCCGGGCTTCTTTTATACCGGGCGCTTTCTGAAGATCAGAGTACCGACTGAACTTCCTAAGTACTTTTCATCGTGCTCTTAAGAACGAAACCTTTTCGAGAATCCTTGAAATGACTCAGCGATTGATTCTTCTCGAAATTTCAGTTGAATCAGCTCTTCAGAGAAAGAAACTCAATTTGNNTTGCCAATCAAAACTGGATCTTCATTCAGCTACACTCGGTAACCTTTCACATATTACTCTTCCACCTCCCGCAGGAGAGGAAACTACTTCTCTTCAACACAGACAGACTTCCTTTTCCAGTCTTCATTTGCTACTTGCAGTACTGATCTCTAGGAGCATTATTGCAGACATTATCTGCAGTGCGAGCGCGTTTCAGATGAATGAACTACCGACTACTACTTGACTGACTCTCTTTCAGATATTCACGCCTCATTGGGATCGTATTCGGCAGTAATATCTGAACTTGGTTTCTCTGTTTATGAAGAAGTATAATCTATTTAGGGTTGTCTATACACAGATTCCAACTGTTTTGGGCTTTTTTACTTCATTTCGATCGCTGATGGCGATCAAAATTTTTCAGAGGAGGTTCATATGAAAAAGGCTTTGGCTACTCTCTTATGTCTTGTTTTTCTTGTAGGAATTGGGTATTCAGTAATCACGATGGAAATGGGAGTTCTTCTTGCTTCCAATTCGGGAATCGTTGCGGCCGGTAATCCTTACGCATCTGCGGCAGGTGCTGAGATTCTGGAGAAAGGTGGAAACGCAATAGACGCGGCAATCGCCGTGAGTCTAGCGCTTGGAGTTGTCGAGCCGTACGCGTCAGGTATCGGTGGCGAGGGATATGCTGTCGCCTCGTTCAATGGAGAGAAGATCGCTGTCGATTTCAGAAGCTCTGCCCCATGGCTGGCGTCCGTAGAGAACGCTGAAGCTCTTGGATTGACAACCAGTGATCTGAGAACGGGGCCTCTTAGCATATGCACCCCGGGAGTCCTTGCCGGAATTATAGAGCTGTGGCTTCACGGAGGCTCATTGCCCTTTGCCGAACTGATTGCACCGGCGATACGACTTGCAAGTGAAGGGTTTGTTGTGAACAATACCTTTGCGTCAACTTGTGGAAGTAGTTACGACGTACTGATGGAAAATGCTCCCGGATTCCTGAAGGATGGACTTTTCGCATGGGAAGCAGGCGATATCGCCACGAACCCAGAGCTGGCCGAAACCTACAGATACCTTGCAGAAAACGGACCACAGGCATTCTACAAGGGAGAACTTGCAGACAAGATCTCCAATCTTATTGAATCTAAGGAAGGGTTCCTTAGAAAGACAGATCTTGAGAACTACAGGGCTCTAGTGAAAGAGCCTCTTCACGGAACATACAGAGGCTACGACCTCTTCGTACCGAGTATTCCGGTTGGAGGCCCATACCTGATAGAGACTCTGAATATTCTTGAACACTTCAACTTGTCCGCTTTCAACTGGGACGACCCACTTGTTATGAACATTATTAGCCAGGCGCTGACATTCGCAATGATAGACCTTCTCTCTTACAGCGGTGACCCTGAGTATGTGTATGTGCCTGTCGAAACACTTATTACAAAGGACTACGCGAAGACACGGTTCATGAATATCGATCTGAACCAGGCTCTAGACAGTGAACTGTTTTACACGGACTATCTGGGCAGGCCAGATCTCTTTGAAAACACAGATTCTTACATTGAGGCGATGTTAGCTGGCGCCGGAGTAATCGAACTGGAACCATCTTCCGCAGGAGTCGGAGAAGATACTACTCATTTCGCGGTAATCGACAGAGACGGAAACGCTGTAGCCTGGACGCAAACCCTGTCTTCTTTCTTTGGTTCAGGAGTTTATCTCGATGGCTTCTTCATAAACAACGAGATGGGTAACTTCACACTGGACGACACATCAAGAGGACTCGTTCCAGGTAAGAGACCGGTAACGACAATCTGCCCTACAATTATTGAGAAAGATGGAAAGGTCGTTTATTTGGTCGGTACTCCAGGCGGTTACTATATACAATCAACTATAACGAATGTAATAGTTGACCTCATTGATTTCGGGATGACACTCGATGAAGCTCAGATGAAGCCGAAGATAATCGGTTCTCCTAACTACCCCGAATTCAGAATGGAGACGGGATATCCCGAAAACACAAGATTGTTCCTTGAAGAAATCATGGGTCACACGGTAAGGGAGTTTGATTTCCCATACCGCTCTTTCGGCTCTCTTAACCTAATTCAGATACAACCGGACGGACTGGCAATAGGAATCGGATCCTTCAGAAGAGAAGGAGGGGCCTCAGCTCCTGAGTATTGAGGAGAATGATCATGAGAAGAACGATACTAATAGTTGGATTGCTGATCGTCTGTATTGCCTGCTTTGCGCAGGAAAATGAGCAAGTA
>NZ_DJHG01000140.1:10627-18517 GCF_002432955.1 Mesotoga sp. UBA5825
TGTTTTATTCCAGCATCACTTCTGCTCTTGACGAAGGTCCGGCGAAGATCGAACACACTTTCGAAAAGCTGCTTAACGCCGATCAGTTTGAAATTGAAACATACAAAACGCTAATGATAGTCGTTGGCGCAAGTGGAAAGGGTCTAGGAGCCGCAGGGATAGAGATTGACGCGGAACTTCAGAGAGTCTTGCTTCTCGCTCAGAAGGCCAGAGAATACGGGACCAAAATAATCGTTGGCAACCTTGAAGGAGAGTCTCGGAGAGGCTCTTCATCCGATGAAATCCTGTTGGCTTTAGCGCCATATGCCGACGCTCTCTTTGCTAAAGTCGACGCTAATCAAGACGATTTGTTCACCAAGATAAGTGAGGAGAGATCCATTCCCCTCAAGCTTTTCGAAAAGACAGTGGATTTAGTTGAAGTTCTCAATGAATTCTTTGTGAGATAGATTATAGGGGCCTTAGGCCCCTTGCTTTTCTCTAAACGATCGGAGGTAATAGCAAATGAGAAAAACTCTTATCATCTTCATACTGGTTCTCGTTGCCTCATTTTCAATGGCGAGTTTTTTCAGGCCCGACATTCGTGCAGGTTATGGCGTAACGAGCACCGGATGGCTATCGGATTACTTCGAACCTCTCAAGGGAACGAACATGGATACTCCAGTCTACTACATGGACAGCGGAGTGCCCGGGCCCACTTTTCTGCTTATGGGTGGTACACATCCAATGGAGATCGCAGGAACCGTAGCTGCGACAATATTCATTGAAAACGCTTTGGTGAAGAGCGGCAGGATAATTGTTCTGCCTTTTGGCAACAGCAGCGCGGCTTCAATAGGAACCGTATTCTATCCTAACCAGCCGGATCACTTCCTGCAAATCGAGTCGAAGACGGGGCCACGTTTCCTTGTATATGGAGACAGGAATACCGACATCGAAGATCAGGGTGTCCCCGATCCAGATGTCTACGTCCATTATCAGTCGGGACAGGAGCTTCCGGGCTACGAGTCGAGAAATCTGAACAGAAACTTCCCCGGGCGACCCGACGGAACCCCCACCGAAAAGCTGGCCTTCGCGATAATTGAACTGATAAGAACCGAGAAAGTCGATTTCAACCTCGACATGCATGAGAGCGATACTCCAGACAACTACAGCATTGTCGACGGAAACAAGGTTCAGGGAGGCAGACTGGCGTACATGCTTGTCTGTCACCAGCGTGGGCTGGAAATTGGCGCATACGCCACTATGGAGATTGAATTCAACTACGGGGTCTCTTTGAACCTCGAAGAATCCGACATACGATTTAAAGGCCTTAGCCACAGGGAAATCGGAGATGCCACGGAAAGTATTTCATTCCTTGTTGAATCGCCCAATCCCGGCTTCGACTACACGTGGCGTGAAAACGCCGATGTGCTCCACGATGAGAAGTACCCTCTCAAGCACCGTGTCGGCCTTCATCTGGCGACCGTCGAAGCGCTAATCAACGGCTACAACATGTTCATGGGCACGGAACTCACCTACACAGATGTTCCGACATACTCAGACTTGATGGAAAACGGCTTCGAAGCTTATTTGAACTAGAGAGTCGTCATACCTTGTTTAAGCAAAAAGCCCCGCCGTCACCGGGGCTTTTCTTCTCTCATACGAATGTTTCACCAGGTCTGATTCGATCATACTTACATCCGGAGCTTTGTGAAGAACAAGTCAAAAAGACACTTTCTTCGCAATACTTCCCTCGGTTCTAGTATATCCATTTGCACTCTCTGGTAAATGAGGATCAATCTCTCCGTTGAAAATGCAAGTCTTCTCAGAACGGAGTCTCTATCTCATCGATGTGCCCATTACTTCAAGAATATTCGACTCCGGAGATGCAAATGGCAAATCTTCGTTTCCGTAGAGTCTCTCATCGTAATAGTTACGGCTCCTGAAACCGCTCGAGAGAGCCCCTGCAGGATCTGCTTGACCTGCAGGACCTGCTTCAATAGAAACCATAGTGCCAAACAGATGCCTAAAACCCATATCTACATTGTAGCGATTGTAGTCATCTATGAGAATCTGTCCTGTATTGCTATGCCCACTATTCTTCCCGAACGCGAAGAGGTTAGTAAATAACTTGATATTCTTGATCGCATCTCTTCCACTCGAATTGCTCTGGTAAGGCATTACAATGTTCCCGTTAGTTGCAACAAGATTGAGCATGTCATTCAAAGAGGCGTTGGATGCTGACTCATTGGGGTCGTAGTCTGGGTCAAAGGCAAGTCCCGGCTCATCGACGTAACTTCTGAAAGTTGAATCATTCAGCATATCGTTATAAAGGATATCGCCATAAATCCTGATGTCTCCCTCTTTTGACCTTATTGTGTATCTCCCGTCAATAACAGTTGCTTCTCTACCCAGTGTCGTTCCAATACCTCCAGGTATTCCAGAACCTCCTGTTTCAATGTCCTCCTCAACCACGTAGTAACCTCTGTTTGAAAGAGTAGTAGCCTCGGTAGTGAAGGAAGGATAGTCTTCTTCGTTCTCCGAGTTGACTTTCATTATGACGGTCGTATCGAAATTTATCTCGGAAAAACCATCGGACGGAGTTATCAAATACATATAGACATCTGCATCTGCCACTTTTTGTCCGTTACCACCACTTCCACCAATCACTTCCCAATCAGACCATTGAGAATAATTCCAGTCGGACCATGACGAGACAGTTTTGGGACCAAGAATACTCTGACTGGACATTCCCCAGGTTTCATTGGCATCTACTACCCAGCGTCTACTTAACCACCTTTTTTTCCATTTCCAACCTGTGAAATTAAGCGTGAAACTAATCGGACCATTTTCGTACTCGAGAGGATTTCTAATAATAGTTCTAGATCTTCTCCTCACTTGATTACCAGATGTTCTGACTTCCCTATTCCACTTGAACTTGATCACTGAATAAGGACTTGAACTCTCAAAACTGCCTGTGCCTACAAGATTGCTCAGAGGTGCTCCGAAAAGCATGTCTGACGACAAATCTACGCTATTTGCATTGTCCAGTATTCTGAGACCACCAGTAATTTCAGTTTGAATAATAGTTCTTCTCTCCTCAGTTATGGGGGATTCATTCACCAAGAACGTTACGTAATTACTATTGATTAGCTGTCTCAGTTCCTCATACGTGAAGCTATCATCAGTTATGTTATCGTTCTTCCCGAGAATTGAGTTCGCAGAGAGCTTCCTGTGGTCATTATCAACTATCCAGGCTTCAAACGCATCCAAGAAGTCATTATCATTAATCAGTAGAGTTTCTAGCCATTGCGAGTCTTCATAACTTATCTGCTGTGACGTTTCAGTCTCAGACACCTGAGAACCGGAACTTCTCTCAGTGTCCTTCAAGTAGAGCCCGAGAGAATTCTGAGGCAAGCTAGTACCTCTTTCAAGTGCATTTAGCAGATCTTCAAGCGAAGTAATGTTTAAATAGTGACTGGAGTAATAATCTTCCATCTCATCGAATCTCGTTTCGAGGTCCTCTATGGTTTCTTGACTCACCTTGATACTCCCGGCTCTCAAGAACCATGGAAGAAAGCGACTATTGAAGTCTCCCGAAGAAGCGTTGTCTACGAAGTCAACAACTGAACCTTTCACTCTTAGTTCTTCATGCACTTCTTCATAGGAATCTGCTACAAGCACCTCATCAAATCCTTCAAGGAATATCCATGTTTCGCCATTCTCTACGTGTACAGCATAATTCTTGTTGTTGAATCGTTCATCATAATCGCCGTCGCCATCTGTATCTACTCGTATTGTCTTATTTCCATCCCACTTCCCGCGAAGATCTATATTGGCATTCTCGTACCAAACTTCTCCATTGAAAATGGGCCCATCGTCCGAAATATCGTCAGGATCAGGTGGTATCGTTGCTTTCATTCTGAAGCCACCGTTGCCAGCTCCCCCCTGACCTACCGATCCGAAGAAAGTCGGTCCATATATAACGGATCCTGGATTCCAGAAGGCAGTTGAGTTGCTTTCCAGTTCGAATCTCGACCAGTTGCTGAAGAAACGCGGGCTCGCAAGTCCCCAGAAGTAAGCACTCATATTCCCCTTAGAGGTCTTCACGATCGCAAGAAGCGTATTAGGAGATGATGTGTAGGGGATTAGAACCATATCGTCGAAGGTTCCCCCCGTCACTTCATCAAAAACCTTAGTCAAATCAAATCCCGGCCTGTAGAACTGCTCACTAGAGAACTTAGAAAACAAATCCTTCCAAGCCCGGTATTCGAGAGTATCACTAACGAAAAGACCAAGAAAATCCTCATACATTGTTGGGGTCGAAGTTAGTGAAATATAGAAATTATCAGTTGAGAGATTGAGATAGCTTTCTTCAGCGAACTTTCTCTTGAGATATCCGAAATTCGCGAAGAATGCATTCCCCCCGTCCACCTGCAGCTGCGCCTTGCTAATCCGTTGAAACAACTCTGAGGTAGTTGAAGAAGTTCTGTTTAGAAGCGCAACAGAGATTACTGTAACTGACATCATTATTATCAAGGTCAATGGCAAAACAAGCCCTTTCCTCATGTGGCTCACTCCCAATCATTTCTGCATTACTGCAGTGAATGTTGCTTCGCGACTCTTGTCCTCTACATTCATTATTGTGATTGCTGCTTCAAGCTTTTCTAGGAGGCCGGAAGAGACGCCTTGTGCATTTAACCTCTCAAAGAAAGACTCGTCTTCAGATACTTCCAATCCGTAATCGTTAACTCCACCCGATCTCCAAAGATTCGCGATTTCGTATCTTATTTCTGTGTAATCCTTCATTCTCACATTTGACTTGCTAAGAGTCGAGTGTATTGTGAGAAATATCTGAAATACGGTCACAATTATTATCGCAACAACGGCCATTGTGATAATCATTTCGACCATAGAAAGTCCCTTCTTCATAGTCATCCTCACTTCACATTTATTAATCTCACAGAAGACCTGTGAGTTCGAGTCCCATCGGGAGAAGAAAGCGTTATGCTATATGAAACCGATCCTCCGTTGACCGACTCAAATTCCAAATCGACATGGTCAAATGAGCTGGAAGAGAAAACTATGTTCTCAGCGCTGTCAAGAGGCTCAATTAAATCTGCAGTACTATCAACGGGAAAGTCTCCTTGAGCACTTTGCTTTTCCCATATGAAAAGCCTACCTTCATTAATATAAAACTGCTTTGTCACCTTTACCCTGACGAAGGGCAAAGAAACCATATATCTCAATCCTCTTGCCGGTCCCTCTTCACTTTCCTTTACCAGAGTTATCTTTTCAACATTTGGGCCTGCCTTTGAAAGCTCAGCCTGAATTATGCTGTCAACTTTGAAAAGTTCTGAATATCTCTCTACCTCTCCAAGAGCAATATTCGATCTTCTGATGAGATCTGTGAACATCAAGAGTACTGATGTAAGCACAATCGTGAAAACTATCATTACTACTGTCAGTTCAACAAGAGTCATCCCAATTTTCCTTCGTTTCACTTCTACCACCCTGTCCATTCGAAAAATCCTAAGATAATACCATAAGGACTATCCTTATCTCTTGTGTGTGTCTCTAGTTCTAACTTCGTTGAATGTTGCTCATTCAAAGTCTTGTCTTTCGATTGTGAGCTTGCAACAAGATGCCAATTCTCCGGTCTCGACGAGAATTAATTATCCACTGAGCTTTGAAGGACTCACGATTCTTATGTGGAGCTGCAACAAGTTATTACACGAACGCTTGCAAAGTTTCTGAATCTATACGATCGTCTAGCTTTCATTGTCAATCGCTCGGTTTCCTCAGAAATGAGTTTCCCAACATCAGTCGAATTGAGGAAATTCCCTTCCGCCTATTTCATGCTTTTGGAGAGTATTAACGGACAATCTCACTAATTAACAGCTTTTGAAGATAGAGAATACCCTTAATGGAGTGGAAGCGTCGTCAATTAGTCACTTTCCCTTCTATATCATCACTGGGAAGTATACTTTAGACTGAGTATCAATAAATGAAGATTCTATCCCGACTTTTTCCTAGTGTCGCTCCAAGAGACCTGCGAAAACAATCAGGAGCTTATCTAAAAGTGATTGCTTTCGGCAGATAAGAAATCTCAGCTGTCGAAAAAGGAAAATCATCTGAATGATGTAATTCCGATTTCGCGAACCATCATGACTTTTCGAAAGCTGCATGCAGGTGTTCAATTCTCACGATTCTTGAGACTCAAATGAGCTGCTTGGGAAGTTCTCTTGCGATTTCACATTGAAATTACGGAAGTTTCTTCTCATCAGGCACTGTTTTGCATCGACTTTCGTGGAAGATGATGAAGCTAAAGGATCATTCTCTTAATGAAGACAGGAAAGGAGATAATGATTTATGAGGGAAAAAGAGAGAGAGATAGTCAAAAGACAAATCCGCGAGTTGCTTTTGGAATCCGCAAAACCCTATATCGATAAGAGAGCAGATATGATCCTAGAGAGCAACCTTCTTAAAGACGAAGAAATATCTGAGCTGATTCAGGAAGGAAGAGCTTACACAATGGCAATTGCGCTCATAAACGACTGGTTGCTCACACTCCCTTATCCCCTGAAAGGGAAGACGTACAAGAAACTCAAGAAGGTTCTCGATAGTTTGATGTCGCACCACAATAATGGTTGATTGGAGCGCTTCCACATTGAAATGAGATCTCCAATACCTCGCCTGATGAAAGCTACTCCTAGATTTTTCACTCAGGATACAGAAATAGTAGACCGGTATACTGTTCTTTCTATGTGACTCACACGGCAATAACATGGCAGTTAGATTCAGTTTTCTCCTGAAGAGCAGCCATTCCCCCGACTGCTCTTTGAAACTTATGAACTGGATTCGTTTCACAAAGTTGTATGTGATTGGAATGAGTTGACAAACCTTATAATACTGCTCGAAAAACAGATCTGAGAGTTCAGAAAGTTCCGGAGTCACCAATGATATTCCTTTGTCAACTACGATTGTAGATCTGCAGTTCTCCCAGTGCCCCGCTGTTTTGATATACTCTATTTAGGTAGAGAGTCGTCTCTCCAATTCTTGTCCAGTTCTGCTACCATTACTGATTCTCTGCGATTGTAAGCGAAGTTCCATTCAGGAGGTCGATATGGACAATTCAGAGAGGTTTATGCAGGCCTTCAGATCGATAGAGGGCTATCTGAGGAAGATAAACGAAGATTACCGGATCGACGGCTTCGCAAGATCCTTGAGAGATGCATCAAAGAGCGACAAAACTCTGCGCAACTACCTCGACATACTACTCGAGTACGCTGAACTCCGAAATGCAATTGTCCACACGCTAACAAGTGATGGCAAACCTATTGCAGAACCGCATAAGGAAGTCGTAGAAAATATTGAACACGTTGCCGAAATGTTGAACGCTCCACCCAGGGTATCTACGATATTCAAATCAGGAAAAGTTGTTACAATCGACCTCAACGATACGGTTGACAAAGCCCTGAAGATCATAGGGGAGAAGTCATTCTCGCAGATTCCCGTCTATGAGGGAAGGCAATTCAGAGGAATTCTCACTACGAATGCGATCGCCAGGTGGATGGCCTTTGTTGGCGAAGAAGAGAGGGCGTGCATAAAAGATATGCCGATTCGAGCCGTGATGGACTATGCGGAAGAAGATGAGGCAGTCGAATTCGTTAGCAGAAAAGCGACTCTCTTCGAAATCGCAGCTTCATTCAGCGAGTTCAGTGCCCTGGGCAAAAGGCTTGAGGCGATACTTGTAACTGAAAACGGAAAAAGAAGCGAGACTCCCCTGCAGATAATCACCATCTGGGATATCCCGCTCATATCTGAGACTCTAAACTCCTGAGAGAAAACACAGACAAAGCCAGACATCGAATATCAGAAGGAAGGGTATCCCCATTGTCCAATGTGCAAAGG
>NZ_DJHG01000102.1:0-796 GCF_002432955.1 Mesotoga sp. UBA5825
GTTCTTTGCCGGCATTGCGACCGCCGACGATCTTCGGTGCATCTCAATCCCCATTTTCACTTGTCAAAGCGGTAAGTCTATCGTTTTCGTCTATCTTCGTTCCTTCCTCATCGACCGCGCAGGACTGGCCGTCGATAATGGCTGTCCGAACTGCTCCTTTGGCTACTGACATCTTGCTCAAACCAGGGGCGTCGAGAATGCCCAGTTTGATTGCCGTGTAAATTGTCTCGGGCGATGTGAGCTCGCCTGTTCTGATCTTCTCCATTGCCTCTATGATCGTTGCAGATTCACTCTTGAGGTATTCCTTGTGATTTTGAATCTCCTTATCCTGCTTGAAGTCGGGAATCCCTTTGATCGCCTCGTTTATCGCCTGTTTGGCCATCTTCACGCTTTCTATGATCTCTGCATCTGAGGCCCTTCTTGTCGCTTCACAGTAAGCGACAACATGAACGATCTCCGGGTCAATGTTCATAGCAGTATAAACGGATGTTACCAGCTGACCCATAGCCAGATTGGGGTCGGCTGGAAGAGACATGAGTCCGGGCCTTACCATCGTAACCGGTGTGAAGTTATCATCCTTCAAAGACTCGATCAATTCTTTTTTTGCGAGCGCCTTTGCCAGATCCATTCTTGGAGAGATTCCCGGTGGCGTGTTAAACATGTACTGCGCAACGTACACTTCTACGCCGAGGCGCTTGGCGCAGAGGGCGGCAAGATAGGCGGTGGTCACTTCGACTGCGGCATGGCAGTATCTCAGCGCCCACTGATGGGCCTCGTTTATCTCGACCGGGATGCC
>NZ_DJHG01000102.1:819-8617 GCF_002432955.1 Mesotoga sp. UBA5825
TCGCGATCCGACCTGCCGTCAAGCTGCGAGTACCATGTCAAAGGCACGGCCGCCCAGGCGTTGTTTATTGTTTCTTTGAAGAGGAGTGAGAACTTTAGAAGATCTCTTGTTCCTGAGTAGCAGCGCATCAATGGATAGTTCCCTGTTCGGCTTGCCTCATATATTCTTTCAAAATCCTCTCTAGTTCTGAAGGGAGCGCCGCCGGCTCCGTCTTCAGAAGAGATCATATTCTCCTGCTGAAAGAACCATTGCTGGCAGTTCTGATCCGGGGCAAGAGAGATGATATCCAGCAATCCGGATTCGGCGAGATTCCGGACGGCCTTCTCAGTTGCTTCAACGGTTTCCAGGCCTATATGATGCCTTATCAACGGATAGGGCTTCTTAGATGTTATTCTTTCGAGAAGCGACTGCGGGTAATCAACCTGGCCTTTTGCATCTGTCGTGCCCCTGAGGAACATAACGACTTCTTCCGGCATCTCGCTGCCATCAAAGACCTTCTCGAAGAGACCGCTTCTCTCTGCTATTTCAGCAGTCTCAACCGTTCCACCGAAGATCAGTCTTTTCTCGATCCCCCTGTTCTCCAGAGACAGCTTCAGTTCGCGCAGTAGCTGCTCGCAAGATTCCTTGCCCAATCTGTAGCTCACCGCAACTATGTCAGGTGAAGCCTCTTCCACACTGTCCAACAGCTTGTCTATACCGATTACACTTCCAATGTATGTCGTCTCGTAGCCTTCCCTTTCGGCCAGATAGAGGAAATTCAGAATGCCAGCAGTGTGTATGTCGCTCCCGATAGCTCCCGCCAGTATCTTCATATCAGGTCCCTTCCTCCACGTACCTGGTAAGTTCTTCAACGGACATTTTATCAACACCGAGACTGGCCAGACTTCTCCCTCCGCTCCAGAAGTCTCTCTCCATAACCGCTCCAGCAATATTGATTATAGAATCTATGACTTTCGTCTCTATTTTGAGCTTCTTTCCAAAGCAGCTGATCGGAACGAGGCTCATCGGCACATCTTCCATTATGTATCTGTTCTCTATGCTTATCGGGGCCATTATCCCTCTATAGCCTTCGTTGCTGTGGATGGCCGTATATAGGTCCTCGCCTTTGACGTCATAAGCATAGTCAAGCCACTCCTTGGCGCCCATTGCCTCAACGCCAAGAGTTTTCGTGACCTCGCAGCGCTCTCTGTCCAGCGCTTCCAAAGCTCTCGCGACCGATGGGCTTATGCCTTCTAAGTAGAACTGGAAGTCTCCGTGTTTCGTCTCAATCCAACCGGCGTTCATAAGTATCGCACCGGGATGAAAGATTGCGCCTATGTTGTTGAAACTTGTGTACAGTACGTTCTTTGCCAGTGTAAACTCGGGCATGATCTCGCTTATTATCGGCATGATCGCCTCGTTTTCCTTTGAAGGCAGAACAGAAATCGGAACGGCGTTCTTTATCCTGAATATCCTTACCATCCCCGGACCAGAGATTCTCGAAGCGAAGACGAAGGTTTGGGCCTCGGCAATTACCACTTTCTCTCTAACGCCCTTCTCCCTGAAGATCTTATCGAACTCGAGCGCGCCTCCGGTTCGGCCCGGATTCAGAACTATGATTTGCCCTTCCGTAACGCAGTCGGCCAGACCGGCGGCAATCTGAGCATGAGCAAAGGCAGGCACGACCACCATGATTGCCTCTACCCCATTTATCGCCTTCTTCATATCCGTTCCGACGTACTTGAGTTTGGCCTTTCCGCTAGACTCACCTTCAACTCTTATTTTCCGGTCATCAAGTATCGGTAGTATTCTCTTTTGACTCCTGTTGTAAAGCGAGACATCATGTCCTCGCATCGCAAGGACCGCCGAAAGAGCCTGTCCACCGTTGCCAGCTCCAATTACTGCTATCTTCATAACGCACCTCCCCAATCCCCTGTGCAGAAAAAGAATAAGAAACAAATGATAACCTGCAAAGAACAGATACTCCAAAGTGAATGGAATCTCTGCACTCCCATTATACAGAAATCCTCCTTGTGAACTAAGTGAATGAAGCCTTCTGAGCTAGTTGGAACGCGATGCGCGGACCTGGCTTCAGAAATGAATTTTGGAGATTTCCTCACATGATATAATTATTATGTGTCAGAATAGTAATGATCCCAGAAGTAGCTTCAGGTAAGTCCTCGCGCATGGAACAAAATGGAGGGATTTTTGATGAGCGGAATCGCTGTTTTCTATAGGGGCGAGAGAGAAATGATAGAAGACTCGCTATCTTTTCTTGCACATAGGGGGAGCGAGACAAGAGTCCTCGCGGCAGGCGGAGAGGTAGGTATGGGCGCTGTGTTGAGCAATGCCTATGAGGATGACATGAATGTCTTTGAAGGGCATGGTGAGTACGTCGTTTTCTCAGAAACTGCTCCGATGCGCCCTGGCCGGAGAAGATACTGAGTCTTCGCAGGAAGTATGGGAATCGATTCATAGATAGGCTGGACGGATCTTTTACCTTCGCAATAGATACAGCCGGAGAAACTCTGATCGCCCGAGACCCTTTAGGCATGAAGCCTCTTTACTACTGCTTCATAAACGGGTCGATCGCGTGTGCCTCCGAACTCAAGGCTCTGACACCCTTCTGTAGTGAGGTGAAGGTCTTTCCGCCGGGTTACTACTTCTCTTCCATCGAAGGGTTCAAGAAGTACTCCTCACTCGAAGACCTGCTTACAGATGAGTCAGATGCTCGAAACGAAGAAGAGGCAGCCGAACTGCTGCGGAGTTCTCTTGAAGAGGCCGTTGAAAAGAGGCTCTCAGCAGTTAAGTATGACGCGGTAGTCTTCTTGAGCGGCGGTTTGGACAGCAGTTGTATTGCAGCTGTTGCTAGTTCGCTGAGCGGGTCCTTGAGAACATTTACCGTTGGAAGCGGCGACGGGGAAGACCCGGAATTCGCAAGGGAGGTTTCCGAGTACCTCGGCACGGATCATAGAGAGCACACCTATGATTTCGATGAGATGCTCGAAGTCTTGCCCGAAGTAATCTATCATCTCGAGTCGTTCGATCCTCCATTGGTCAGAAGCGCTATTCCCAATTACTTCGTTTCGAAGCTGGCAGCCGATGAAGGCAGTTCGTTCGTCTTCATGGGAGAAGGGGCCGACGAGCTCTTCGCCGGCTATGAGTACATGAAGGATCTGCCCAGTGCAGAGTCTATAGACAAAGAGTCGATAAGGATTACGAGAAACGGTTATCGCTCGGGCTTCCAGCGGAACGACAGAATGAGTCTTGCATTCGGAATCGAATTCGATGTACCCTTTATGGACCCTTCGGTGTTGAATCTTGCCTTTTCCATACCCGCTGAATGGAAGATCCACGGACCGGAAAAGACAGAGAAGTGGATTCTCAGAAAGGCGTTCGAAAACGAGCTGCCGGAGAGCGTCGTGTGGCGTAAGAAGAGCAAGTTCAGCGTCGGTTCGGGCTCATCGCATCTGATGAAAGAGTATGCGGAGGAGACGATATCCGACTCCGAACTTGAGAACGAACGGCGAAACAGCGGAATTAGATCAAAGGAAGAGCTTCTATACTACCGGATATTCGATGACCTGTTTCCATGTGAAGGCGCCATAGAGACTGTTTATCGAAGCTGACTGAAACTCGTTATCTAGTCAATTACTCACAGACCTACGATAAATGGTTCGTTTGCAGGGGTGGTTCTTATGACTGCTTCCAGATATGGAATTCCGTCCACATCTTCCAGATCGCAGCAGACCGCCGAGCCCGAACCACTGACAAACCAGAAAGAAGGCCTTCTCTCTTCGATGCTGAGGACGAATTCCTTCATCCGTGAATCGCTGTTTATTCTGTAAGTCTGATGGATTTCATCCTGTGAGTATTTCAGAGCGCTACCAAGGTCGCCCTTTGAGATTTTGGCTACAAATTGCGAAACGCTTTTTATATTGCTCACAGCGTCTTCAAAGGGAATCGATTCGGGAAGCGCCTTTCGCATTACATCTGTGGAGAGCTTGAATTCTGGCACCAGAAAAGTCAGTCTATGATCTGGCATTTCAAACTTCTCGTAGTCGAATCTCTTTCCGTCGTAGTAAGAGACAACGAGCCCTCCA
This sequence comes from Mesotoga sp. UBA5825, assembly GCF_002432955.1. Lineage (NCBI taxonomy): Bacteria > Thermotogati > Thermotogota > Thermotogae > Kosmotogales > Kosmotogaceae > Mesotoga > Mesotoga sp. UBA5825. The sequence continues at coordinate 4,902 of NZ_DJHG01000102.1, forward strand.
AGCATACATGGGACGATGTTGTCGGGATGGCCTTCGATCTCGGTCCCGATCTCGAGAAGCTTCCTTACGGGAATACTCCCGCCGGTCATGATGTTTGCTATAAACAGAGCTGAAGCAATCGCTGCGGCGCTCGAACCCAGGCCGCGAGCCGGCGGAATATCGCACTCCTGAATTATCTGGATTCCCGGTACCACCTTGCCGGTAATCTTCTCAAATCTCGCTATAGAACTTCTGAAAATCTCTTCGGCATCCTCGATCTCTCTTCCATATCTACCTATAGATAGAACCTTAAGTCGATTCGCCTTCTCGAATTGAACGGTATTATGGAGCTTCAAAGCCATGCCGACGACATCGAATCCGCTTCCCATATTTGCCGTCGTGGCCGGCGCCCTCAGTCTCATTTCAGACCTGCCTCATGAACGACTGCCTCCAGACTGTTATGAATGACTACAGGCATGTCTACAGACTTGATGACTGCATCGGGGTCTTTGAGACCGTTCCCGGTCAAAGTACAGACAACGACATCACTCGGCTGGATAAGCCCTTGATAGGCTTTTCTCAAAAAGCCGCCAAAAGAAGCTGCAGAGGCCGGCTCGCAGAAGACACCCTCGGTGCTCGCGAGCAGCTTCTGCGCGTTCAAGATCTCTTCGTCGGTCAAGGCCTCTATTACCCCTCCCGATTCGTCTCTTGCAGCGACTGCCTTCTTCCAGCTTGCAGGGTTACCAATCCTAATGGCGGTCGCAATAGTCTCGGGGTGTTCGAAGACCCTGTCATATACAATTGGGGCAGCTCCCTCGGCCTGGAAGCCCATCATCTTGGGCAGGCTGCCTGACAGACCTCTCTCGTGATACTCCCGATAACCCATCCAGTAGGCAGCAATATTGCCCGCGTTCCCTACTGGTATGAAGTGGTAGTCAGGAGCCCTTCCCAGAACGTCGATTATCTCGAAAGCGGCAGTTTTCTGACCCTCAAGTCTGTATGGATTCAGACTGTTCACAAGCGTTACCGGATACTCTTCAGAAATCTTCTTCGCAAGTTCAAGACAGTCATCGAAATTCCCATCTATCTGAATTACCTTTGCACCATAGATCATCGCCTGAGCAAGCTTACCCAGAGCGATCTTTCCCTCCGGAATCAAGATTATCGACTTCAAACCGGTCCTTGCAGAGTAAGCGGCAGCAGAGGCCGAAGTATTTCCGGTAGAGGCACAAATTACGGCCTTTGAACCCTCTTCAATCGCCTTGGCGATAGCCAGAACCATCCCTCTATCTTTGAAAGAGCCTGTGGGATTGGCCCCTTCATACTTCACGTAAACTTTCGGTCCGAATTTCCTGCTGATGTTTTCCAGATATATCAGAGGTGTGTTTCCTTCAAGGAGGGTAATCCTCGGAGTACTCTGAGTTACGGGAAGAAATCTCTCGTAGCTAGCTATTAACCCTTTCATTCGATCTCCCCCAGACTGAAGGCACTGTGAATAGCGTTTACACCCAAACGCACCTTCTTGCTGTCAATTACGACCGAGATTCTGCTGTTGCTGGCGCTTATCATATCTATGTTGATCCCTTCATTTGCAAGAGTCTCGAAGAGAGTCGCAGCTATGGCCGGTGTGGCAGTCAGGTTGACGCCCACTATGGAAATCTTTGCAATAGCTCTTTCTATGGTTATTTCTCTGGCTTCGCTTCTCGATTTCAAAATATCCTGCTTGAGCTTTGCAAGGTCGCTCGCCTGAACGGTAAAGGCCATTGTGTTGAAATCACCACTTCTCATACTCTGTATTATCATATCGATATTCACATTCTGCTCGGTAAGAGTCTTGAGCACTCTTGCAGCTATTCCCGGCCTGTCAGGAACTTCCTGCAGAACTACTTTTACGATATCCTGATCAGAAGTTACTGCGCTTACGATAGGTTGCTCCACTTTCGATCCCCTCCATATAAGTGTGCCTCTGGCGTTCGTGTGCGCGTTTTTCACGAGCACCTTTATATCATACTTCCTGGCGAATTCCGACGCTCGGCTTTGAAGCACCTGAGCTCCCTGTTTGGAAAGCTCGATCATCTCTTCCCATGAGATCTCTTTTATAGGTCTGGCATCCTCAACTATCCTCGGATCGGCAGAATATACGCCATCCACATCTTTGTAGATTTCGCACAGTTGTGATCCCAGAGCCTTCGCAAGCACTACGGCCGTAAGATCCGAACCCCCTCGTCCTAACGTCGTGATCTCGCCAGTATATGTCGATCCCTGAAAGCCTGCAACAACGGGAACATATCCATTTGAAATGTGGCGACTCACTAGATCCGCATCGATTGAGACGATCCTTGCATTTGAGAAATTCGAGTCAGTCTGAATCCTAGCCTGATTGGCGGAAAGTGAGATAGACTTCATCCCCAGCTCCTGAATTGCCATCGCTACAAGTGCTATAGACTTCTGTTCGCCGGTAGCTAGAAGCATATCCATCTCTCTGCCGTTTGGCTTACTGGAGATCTCTCCGGCGAGTTCATAGAGAGTGTCAGTTTCGACCCCCATGGCCGAAACAACCAGAACGGGCTTGACTCCGCTTTGAACCTTTCTCTGAACACGTTTTGCAACATCCCTTATCTTCTCCGGCGTATCGACCGACGTTCCTCCAAACTTCATTATCACGACTGAATTGCTCTGCTTCTCGGCGTATCTCGATGCCCTTAGAATATCCGAGATAATCGCAGTTGCAGTTGGTTGTGCGCCTGCACCCTCTCCCCTGAGAATAAACCTTCCAGACAGATCCGTTTCAACCTCTATGGCATTCTCAACACCATCTACGCTCCAAAGTGGATCATCTCTTTCTAGCTCCTGAGGTCTAACATAAGCTCCTTCCTTCTCGAAATCAATCGTCCCTATGAGCTTGATCTTCCTCCCTTCGTCTGCAGCCCTCTCTATATCTAGCTTATCTATACCTTCAATTCCCTTCGTCTCTATTGTCGCTATTCCGGGGAAAATCCCAGTCTTTATCCCCGTGAGCACCGATAGCTTGTATGCTGCATCTAAGCCCTTTACATCGCTTGACGGATCGGCTTCTGCATAACCCCTTTCCTGAGCAAGCCTCAAAGCTTCTTGGTACCCCATTCCCTTCTGCATCTCAGATAGAATGAAATTCGTTGTTCCGTTGAGTATACCGCGTATGCGTTTGATTCCGTGGAATATCAGGTAGTCCTCAAGAAGCGAGATTATTGGAATGCCGCCACCCACGGCAGCTTCAAAGAAGAGACTCTTAATTACGGAACTGCCGGAGAAGTCATTACCGAATTCGGAGATAAGCATCTTGTTCGCGGTAACCACTGTTCTGTTGAGTTCCAGAGACTGTCTAACCAGTTTTCTGGCGGCCTCAGTCCCGCCAATAGTCTCGACTACAATATCGCTGTTGATAATCAGGTCTTCGAAATCCTCTGCGATCAGGTCGGACGGGATTCCAAGTTTGGCGTACTTGCTTCGAGTCCTTGTTATCACCTTGGAGACAGTACATCTCCTTCCCGATCTCTTCTCGATATCATCTCCCTTTTCAGAAAGAATAGCATATACGCAGGACCCTACTGTGCCGAGTCCGGCAATTCCGATCCTCAACTTGGTGCACCCCCTCCTGAAGCAATGAAGCCGCTATTAATCAAAAGTATACACCGTAAACGCGTGGTAGCGGGTCAGGTTGGAAAGAGTGGAATGAGACGCAAGGCTGGCTTCGCCAG
>NZ_DJHG01000036.1:0-2930 GCF_002432955.1 Mesotoga sp. UBA5825
TTAGACTTTTCGGGAAGTAAGGGTTCATCCTAATGAGCGTACTGAGAAAGAAGCTGAAAGACACTGCATTGAATAAGAAGAAGTATTCAATTTGGGAGCTACCTCTCGAGATGGAGCCTTTGTCCAGAATAGATTATTCGGGAAGGTATGATAATATGCTGACTGAGATTACAAAACCTCAACGACTCAGCTTTGACGTTCTAGACTTGCATGTTGATTCATAGTTATGATTTCGCGGGATACTAGCTTCTAAAAAAGGCTTAAAGTATTCCACAGATTGAGCATACTCAAAGTAATGGATCGATCGGAAGTCAGCAAATTGCAGAAAATTCTTCTTCCAAACTGTGCATATGAATGATTATCCCAGCTAGTGAAGAACATAAACTATGATCACAGATCTTAACGGCCCAATAGCTCTTTTAGAAAGTCCCTAGATTTCTCAATATCAATTGAGTTGTTGAACTTGTTGACTACTTGCTTCAGACAATCACCAGTGTACTGTGTGACTCCTCTAGAGTTTCTTCCTGCCCAATGATGTATTACACGAGTGCCTTCAAGAATTTGGGTGTTAAAAGGTGAACACAGTCTTGTTCTGATTGATTGAGTACTATCAACGGCAACTACATATACCATGTATACAGATTTCATTCTAGAAATGAATTGCAGAAACTTGTCGATATTATAAGCTTTGGGAGCACTTGATAAGAACATCACNNTTTCTGTATCAAACTGGGGAAAATTCCTAGTGTAATCGCCTAGCTGGTTCGCCGTCCTAATTCTTGGAAGCACCTCCTTTTTCAAAAGAGCGTTCAGTAATGGTTTTTTCCCTTCTTCGTCAGCCGTTATTAGATATTCAATCACTCTTCCTCTAATGTTTACGTTTTCAATATAGGCAGCTGCGAATATTGCACATTTCACGCTTGAAACCCGGTCGGCCAATTCTTGATTCAAAGTATCATAGTCGGAAGAATTAGCAAAGTTTACTGTTCTTATCGGCGCATCAAAGATGATTTCCAATTCCATCTGATTGGGCTCATATCTCGAGCCCGTTGGAACGATTCTTCCAGTGCTTTCAACAAGTCTACACAAGTTTTCTTCAAATGAGAAATTCTGATGGAGTAAGAATAGATCTTCAAACCCTTCTGGACAATTCTCAGTTCCTTCTATTGACCGTAGTATATCTGATCCATTGAAACTACCCTTGATATTGTCAGTTCGTAGTTCTTGTGAAGAGTGGCTTATTTTCTTCAGGCACGTTGTATTTGCAAGAAACAGAAAGTTCTCAGCGGGTGATACAGCGCAAACAATGAAGGGTCTGTCATCATATTTCTGTAGAGCAGAGAGAGACAAAACAGTGTTGGAAAAACTACTGCTTCTGGTTTTGCAGAATCTTATTGCAAAATCCTCACAGTAATAGACGCTTCGATCTTCGGTAAGAGAAAAGGTGCTCTTTACTATTATTGAGAGTGCAGATTTATCATTAATTCCATCTTTGCTCCGGACGAGTTTTGATAGTGAATCTATGAGAAACTTGTTATACACCTTTCTCCTCCAAAGGGCTATCAAAAGACAATTGCCCGTTCAACGGTTGTGTTGGGCTTTGGTCAACTCTCTTTGTTCTTGAACCCTGTGAAGCCAATGTATTTCGTTCCCAAAACACACCGTTCGTATAGCCTTGTATGCTTGTATCAAAATCAGCCATTTCTAATCTCTTTTCTGCCCATAAGCAGTATCGTTTGTTCTGCTCTATGCCTATATAATTACGTTTAAGCTTCTTAGCTACGACACTTGTAGTCCCGGAACCCAAGAATGGATCAAGTATAACGTTCCCAAGATTTGAACTCGCCAATAGCAACTTTGCAACTAACTTCTCTGGTTTTTGAGTTGGATGAGCTGTATTTTCAGGCATTGACCAGAAAGGAATGGTGATGTCATCCCAGAAATTCGAAGCGTGGGTATCTCTGAAGTTTCCACCAGAAGTCTCTTTCCAATCTTTTGGAGTTCCATCTACTCTGTAAGGAGCAATTACCTTCCGTCTCACCTTAACCGCTTGGTAATTGAAGAAATAATCTTCCGATTTAGTTGCAAACCAAATATCTTCCATTGCATTCTTCCAGTTCTTCTTTGCCCCTCTTCCCTTCTCTCTCTGCCAAGTAATTCGATTTCTAACCTTGAAGTATCTCATCAAAGCGCTTCCAATGATCAAACTTGTTTCCCAATCACAACATACATAGATTGACGAATTCTCTTTCAACAAAGGAATGATTGCCTCTATCCACGAAATGGTATATGCAAGATATTCTGAATCTTTTTTTCTGCTAAATGAGTTCCCGTGATATTGTTTGCTAAGATTGTACGGAGGATCAACTATTAATAAGTCTACAGAGTTTCTTGGTAGAAATTTGCAAACCTGGAACATATCTCCCAAAATGGTTTTGTTGATCACATTATCAAGGTGAGTTATCTCATTCAATCTAATACATCTATCAAGATAATGTTTTCCTTCACTGATACTGATATCTATCGTTCTATTCCTTGAGGATCTAGTCTTGGACATCATTCGATCATCCTTTCTATCAGTCTCCTTTCGATGTTATCATAACATCAATAATAAGCAGGCCGCAATGTTATCCTTTTGCCATCTTCGACTGAAGTGGAGTAGGAAGTGCATGAACAGGTGTCTATTTTTTGTGAATGATGTCTGTAATGTGTTGGATCAAATTTGCAATACTCAAAAAGCCGTGTTATATATCGCCGATTAGTGCCGTGGAGTCAAAGCATCAAACAAATAGGCTCAAACTCCTCTTCCTACTTCTCTACCACGTGTTATTGTGATTTATGGTACTCCATGCCAACGAATATCTCACTTCTCATTCAATGTCACGAGAAGCATATCGATCTCGCACATCTCTTACCGATCTCTTCCATAT